>JAHBUR010000036.1 GCA_019637975.1 Bacteroidota bacterium
AAGGCCTCCGAAGAGAAAAAAGCTGAAGCCGGCGCAGGGTCTTGAGAATTTTGAAACCGAAAAATGAGAGTCCCGCCCATCGGGACTCTCTGCGTTTCCCTTACGTTTCATGAAGATAACATCTGCAGAATTTACAACTGGTGTTGCCAATATACGGCAACTTCCCAAAGAGCCGTTCAAGGAGGTCGCCTTCCTTGGCCGCTCGAATGTTGGCAAATCCTCCCTTATCAACAAACTCCTCAATCGCAAGGCTCTTGCCCGGTCGAGTTCCGATCCTGGTAAAACACGCGAGTTGAACTACTATCTTGTCAACAAGATGTTCTATTTTGTTGACCTGCCGGGCTACGGGTATGCAAAAGTGCCCGAACAAATCCGGTCGAGTTGGGGAAAGCTCATCGAACAATACCTGAAGGGACGTGAGAATCTTTCCCTGGTTGTTCAATTGATCGATTCGCGCCATGAACCGACGGAACTGGATTTGATGATGGTGGGATGGCTTGAGTATTATGAAATTCCTTTCGTCGTTGTCATGACGAAGTCCGACAAACTTCCCCGCAGCAAAATGCCGATGTATGTGAAGAATGCAAAAGCAGCTTACGCGAAATTCGCGTTTTGCAGGGATGTTATTCCGTTCTCCTCGCTTACAGGCGAAGGAAAGCCGGAGCTTTTCGGGATGATTGCCCGCCACATTACGGCTGCCGACTAACCCGCCTTCGACGGGATTCTAAACCCGGTTTTTTGTAGATTCATTCCCACGGAAAAACACGACGAGCCACCACTTACAGGAGAACTGTTCCATGAAGAAACGACTCTTCACCCCCGGTCCCACGCCGATTCCCGAAACAGTTATGCTCAAAATGGCCGAGCCGATCATCCATCACCGCAACCCCGAGTTCAACGAAATCCTCACTCGAGTCAACAAGAATCTCAAATATCTCTTTCAAACGGAGCAACCGGTTCTTACACTCACCTGTTCGGGAACGGGAGGAGTCGAATCGACATTCGTCAGTCTCTTTTCGCCGGGCGACATGGTGATTGCCGTGAACGGCGGAAAGTTCGGCGAGCGATGGGTGAAAATGCCCAAAGCATTCGGCATGAACGTCGCTGAGATAAAAACCGAATGGGGCAAGGCGCCATCCGCCGAACAGATGCTCGCGGCGCTCAAAGCGCATCCCGATGCAAAGGCCGTCTACCTTGTTCACAGCGAAACATCGACGGGAACGGCAACCGATGTGAAAGCGATGGCGAAACTGATCCGGGAGAATTCCCGGGCTCTCGTCTGCGTCGACGGCATTACGGCCGTCGGGGCGCATGAACTCCGGTTCGATGAATGGGGGATTGATGTGTGCGTGACGGGGTCGCAAAAGGGACTGATGATTCCTCCCGGACTTGCATTTGTTGCACTGAGCCAACGGGCAATCACCTCGATGGAAACATCGAAGATGCCGAAGTTCTATTTTGATTTGCGCAAGGCCGTGAAGTCTCATGCCGATAACGATACACCCTTCACGCCCGCCGTCTCGCTCATTATCGGCGTCGATGCCGCGCTCGAAATGATTCGCGCTGAAGGAATTGAGAATGTGTGGAAGCGGCACGAACGGCTTGCAACCGCGCTGCGCGCAGGAGTTCTCGGGCTGGGCCTCAAACTTTTTTCCGACTCGCCCTCGTATGCCGTCACACCCGTCTGGGTTCCTGAGGGCGTTGCATGGAAAGCATTTAACAAGGTGCTGAAAGGTGAGAAGGGGATTACGATTGCCGGCGGTCAGGATGACTACAAGGACAAGATTTTCCGTGTTTCCCATCTCGGCTATTACGACGAGTTGGATATGATTGCATTCATGGGGGCGTTGGAACAAACGCTTGCAGCGGTTGGATATAAGTTCTCGCTGGGGGCGGGTCTTGCAGCAGCGCAACAATCATTCTTGTCGGTCAAATAGTCGTTTAGCCATTCACTGAATTAGGGGAGTGAAGAACATCTATATGAAGATTCTTGTAAGCGATCAGCTTGAGCAAAGCTGCATTGATATTTTGGCGGGTGAAGGATTCGACGTTGATAACAAACCGGGAATTTCCGCCGATGAATTGAAACAGACAATCGGCGCATACGACGGACTTGTTGTACGAAGCGCAACGAAAGTCACCGCAACTCTTCTTAATCATGCTTCACAAATGAAAATCGTCGGCAGGGCGGGAACCGGTGTGGACAACATCGACGTACCTGCAGCGACGCGCAAAGGCATATTGGTAATGAACACACCGGGCGGGAACACGATTTCCGCCGCGGAACATACCGTGTCGATGCTGCTCTCGCTTGCGCGGAACATTCCCCAGTCGAATCACAGTCTGATGCAGGGAAAGTGGGAACGCAAGAGCTTCACGGGTGTCGAGGTATTTGAGAAGACACTCGGCGTCGTGGGCTTGGGGAAGATTGGCCGTGAAGTGGCGATCCGCTGCAAAGCGTTCGGAATGAACATCGTCGGTTACGATCCAGTACTTGCATCCGACGTTGCGCAAAAATTGAATATCGAGTTAGTGAGTCTCGACGAACTGTTCCGGCGTTCGGATTTTATCACCGTGCATACGCCGCTCTCGAAGGAAACAAAGGCCTTGTTGAATGATGCAACGTTTGCCAGATGCAAGCGGGGTGTTCGCGTCATCAATTGTGCCCGCGGCGGCATTGTTGATGAGGCTGCGTTGCTTCGCGCCCTTCAATCGGGACAGGTGGGTGGGGCAGCACTCGACGTCTTTGAGGAGGAACCACCCAATCCTGACAGAAGCGGGGCTCTGCTAAATCACCCGCGGGTTGTCGCGACGCCTCACCTCGGTGCATCAACAGAGGAGGCGCAGGAGAAAGTCGCGGTACAGATCGCCCATCAAATCGCTGATGCGTTGAAGGGGCGGGGGTACAACGGTCTTGTCAACGGTGCTGCTCTTCAACTTGCCATGAATGAAGAGATCAAGCCATATGCAACCCTCGCCGAAAAGTTGGGAAGCCTTGCAGTACAACTTGCAGGTGGAAAGCTCAGAAGTGTGACGGTTGGCGCTTCCGGCGTTCTGGCGTCTTCATCTATGGAATTGATGAAGGCTGGTGTTCTGAAGGGAATTCTCTCTCATGTGCTTCCTGAACCTGTCAATTTTGTGAATGCGCCCATGCACGCTGCCGAAATGGGGCTGGCGGTGAACGAACTTCGGGAAGGGCTGTCGGAAAATTTCACCAATTTGCTTCGCGTACAGGTACAGATAGAGGGAGGTGAAAGAGAGATCGCGGGAACGGTGTACAGCCCGAATTCCCTTCGTCTTGTGAGAATAGATGGTTTCCGATTCGAGTTAAATCCGGAAGGGCATCTCCTCGTTTACAATAATATGGATCGACCCGGCATGCTTGCACGTGTAGGGACAATCCTGGCAGCTCACAAAGTGAACATCGCGGGGGTGTCGTTAGGCAGAACGGCAATGGGCGAACGAGCGCTAACAGTCATGAACATTGACAGCGACATTCCAGAGCCGGCCCTCGCTGCGCTTCTGAATGAGGACGGAATAGAAAATGTCAGGGTAGCGAAGCTCGATTAAGGCCGATTTGATGATAGATGAGCATGTGCTGGCTGTGGGGCTCAGATGCAGGCGAAATTGGGGAAAATGCGCGCAGGTTTTATACTTTTTATTGAAAGAACTTGACAAAGACTACCTCGGTGTTTATATTGAGCCATGTTCTCGCGCACAATCCTCGATTCCCGTCACACTCAAATAAGGAGGTGATTATCGATCGATTTTGATACTGCTTTCCAAGTAACCTTACCCAAGGATCTCTGCTCTCAAGAATTTTCTCCATGATGCCGTCAGCAGTTGCCGGTTAGCAAACATCTGAAGCGTCGTGGGTTGATGCTCACCATCGGCAGAGGTCGGTACAAGTTCGGGTTTTTTCTGTAGACTCCTTGCTTCACAGCAAGGGCATCCTCGGTAGTAAGCGCATGAATTCTGTGCGTTCGGTCTGGTCACAAAACAAAAAGAACTTCATCCACTCATCGCAGAAGTAATTTCATGCGAGAGTTACACGCAGGTCAACCTGCACACCTTTTATTAACAGGTCAGAAAAGGTGAAACACGTCACACACACAACAACACAACCACTCCACAATTAACAGGAGGTCAAACATGCTTCGCAAGCTCGTATTGGCTCTCTTTACAGTCGCGTTTCTTCCCCTCGCGCTTTATGCACAGGACGGTAAGATACGTGGCACAGTAAAGGATAGAGAGTCCGGAGAGCCCCTCATCGGTGCAAACGTCATGATAGAGGGACAAACGCTCGGTGCTGCGACCGACATCAACGGCGAGTACATCATTCTTGGTGTTCCGCCAGGTGTCTATACCCTCAGGGTATCGCTCGTCGGTTATGGCGCGTTGTCAGTATCGAATGTGCGCGTCAGCGCTAACCTGACGACGACACAAGATTTGCGCATCTCAAGTTCTGCCGTGCAACTGCAGGGCGTTGACATCGTTGCAGAAAGACCGTTGGTACAGCGCAACACAACCAACACTGTCCGTCTCACAACACAAGAGGATATCGAGAACCTTCCGATTCGCGGCGTTCAAAATATCATCGCTCTGCAAGCGGGTGTTGTTCAGCAGAATGGTCAGTTGTATGTTCGCGGCGGCCGTCAGGGTGAAGTTGCATACTATATTGATGGCGCAGCAACTACGAACCCCGTCTTCAACAACTCTACTGTTGGCGTTATTCAAGAAGCGATCGAAGAGTTCCAACTTCAGGCGGGCGGATATACGGCCGAATTCGGAGGGTCCAACTCGGGTATCGTCCGTACATCTGTGCGTACAGGTGGAACGGAATTTAAGGCCAGCGTTGATTACCAAACGGACGATTTTGCAAAGCCGGGCAAGCAATTCCTCGGCACATCAGCCTTTGGATTCCGGAATATCGTCGGAACTTTTGGCGGCTCCATTATTCCTGAACTCCGGTTTTTTATTGCAGGTCAACATAACTACTTGCGCAATCGGCAGATCAGATATGTCACACCGTTCACGTTCGATGGCCTGACAACGGATGGTCTTGACGCATCCCCGGGTCGTTCCCTTCCCGGACCTGTTTCCGTGGCGGAAAACTACATCCCTAATAACTGGTCCGAAAGCAATTCGTTCCAGGGAACCCTGTTGTTTGATGTCTCTCCAGTCAAACTGCGTCTGACCGGAAGTTATCAAATGGATAAACTGCCCATCGATGGTGGTGCAGCAGGTGGTACACGCGGCGGCAACATTGGCGGAGCGGTGATTTCAGACGGTGCCGGCGGATGGCCGAACTATCTGCAAGATTATTTTGCGCAGAAGCGCAAACGCATTGATCGTGCAAATTCCGGTTTCGGAAGTTTGCGCGCCAGCCACGTGCTTGGCTCAAACATCTTCTATGAAGTCTCTGTCTCGTATCAGAAGCGGTCATTCAGTCGTGAAGATCCCGACTTCGGGACGGATTGGAAGTTGTATACGGATAGCGTTGCGAATGAAGCCAAGGGATATACCGGGTTCCGGGGCTACTACCGCGGTCCGTTACCGTACAGCGTTATTGATGCGTTCAACTTCACACATGAAAATGCCCCCAATAACACGTTCAGTCAAAACGAGCAGTCTGCTATTGGCGCAACCGCCGATGTGACTGCCCAAATAGACAAGAACTGGGAATTGAAGGCAGGTGGACGGTTTGATGTTTGGACAACACGAAGTTACTCTATCGGCAATATTCAAGGAGCCATGACTTATTTGAACGGCGCGGATGGAAAGACTCCTGCGACGTTTCCCGGTGGCGATGCACAACGCCGGATAGAGCTCTCACAGAGTGGTACAATAAACCACTATGGCTACGATGTAGACGGCAACAAAGTATCTGGTGACGGTGTTGATGCGCCGAGAAAACCGGTTTTTGCATCCGGCTACATTCAGAACAAATGGGAGTTCCAGGACCTCGTACTGAACTTCGGTCTTCGTTTTGAGCATTTTAACTCGAAGAACAAGACGTTCGCCGATCCGTTGGCTCCGTATGACAGCTTGTTCAACCAATCCTTCGACGTCATTAGGGAAGACAAACTGGTTGAACAGGAGGCAGTTTCGTATGTGCTGCCGCGTCTCAGCTTCTCATTCCCGGTTACTGCAAACACCGTGTTCTACGCGATGTATGGTCTGTATGCGCAAATGCCATCGTTGAACCAGTTGTTTGTGGGTAACACCACATTGAGCAGAACGGTAAGCGAAGTATCGCGCGGTAATGCTTACCTCACTCCGGTTGGTTTGTTGGTACGGCCGGAGCGGACAACACAGTATGAAATTGGCTTCCGTCAGGCGATCTCTGAAAATGTCGCGCTTACGCTGACAGGCTTCCACAAAGATCTGAAAGATCAAATCGGCGTCAGGCCATTCTTGAACGCTGCCGGAAATCGGGTATTCTATGCCTACCTGAATGAGGACTTCGGCACAGTGAAAGGCTTCGAATTGACCATGGACCTGCGGCGCACGAACCGGTTCTCGGCACGCGTGAATTACACCCTCTCCGACGCACAGGGAACCGCCTCGAATCCGCGTTCCGGTTGGGGCTCGGTCGAACAAAATATCGGACGCCCGTCAAACTTCATTAATGCTCTCGAGCATAACCAGACGCATCGCGGCTCGGTTCTTCTCGACTATCGGTTTGAAAAAGATGATGGCGGCCCGATTCTTTCCGGCCTCGGAGTCAACGCGTTGCTCACCTTTAACAGCGGCCACAACTACACGAAGGTAAAGGCGGCTTTCGAAGGTCAGTTCAACCCGTGGAATGTTGGTACAATCATTTACACGGATCCCCGTTTCAGTTATCCGACGGAACCCGTAAATGCGTCCAAAACACCCTGGGTGTTCAATATCGACCTTTCCGTCAACAAGCTGATTCCGCTTGGTGCGGTGGACCTCGATATCTACGTCAACATCCTGAACTTGCTTGATACAAAGCAGGTACTCAATGTGTTCACAACGACAGGCACGCCGGAAGATGACGGCTGGCTGAGCAATCCTGCCGGTGCGAGCAAGGCACAGTCAGTTCCAAGGTATGCCGAGTTCTACAAGGCCATAAATCTTGATAACCGTTGGGCATATACGACGGCAACCGGCAACGACGTGTACGGCGCTCCGCGCCAGATTCGCGTTGGTGCGAGACTCGAATTCTAAGATGCAACCCGGGAGCAACTCCGTTCCGGAGTTGCTCCTGAAAAGTATGTTCCAATTAATCAACTAATTCTAGGAGTTCCCAATATGATGCGAAGAACGTTCAAGACTATTGTCGGAACGGTCGGCATAGCGAGTCTGATCGTATGGTCGGCACTTGCAGCCGAGGGCCCGGACAAGGCCAACCGTACCCGGACGCCATCGCTTAACCGTACACTCGGAACGCCAACGTACCAGGTATTGAATATCAACAATCTCTGGTCGTGGGTGAGGCGCGATGGTCAGTCGAATCACTCGCCTACAGGCGATGATGGTATGTACTTCCCGCGCGGTACAAAGTGGGTGATTTATCAGGATGGATTCATGTATGGCGGCAAGGCATTCCTTGATGCCAACCATACAGTACCTGCTCCGAACCAGGTTGAACGCGTTGGAGGGGCGACCTACAACGTGGGAACGCAGGCAGGTCGTATTATCGGGACAGGCGCAAATGCTGTTGCGGCGAACCCTGCAGACGCTGATGTGCGTATTTTCAGAATTCGTCGCGACTTCAAGCAAATGAGCGATGGTGAACTGACTCGCGATGCTGCTGAATCGTTCGAAAAATTGATCGGCGATGTCAGTTCGGCAGATAAAGCGGCAATTCTACAGCAGTATGAAACAGATTGGAATGAATGGCCTGTGGCATACGGTGCGCCCTACATTGAGCGAAACGGGACGCCGGGTTATCAGCCTCCACCTACAGGGCTTACTCCCGAAGAATTAATTTCAGGTAACCACGACGAACCCGGTGTTGCTGGTTCTGACCCGAGTTCACCAGCCGACCAGGTTATTTGGACTGTGTTCAATGACCTGAACCGGAACGTTGCATTGGCTCTCTACGGATCGGAGCCCTTGGGCTTGGAAATCCAGATGACAATGTTCGGCTACAAGCGGACAGATGCAATGGGTAACCTCTACTTCAAGCGGTACCGCATTATTAACAAGGGCGGTGTCGATATCGGCGGCGGGGCCAGAGGTTCGTTCTACATTGACAGCATGTATGTTTCACAATGGTCGGATCCTGATCTCGGCTCGGCCGGCGATGACCTTATTGGCGTTGATTCCTCAGCAAGTCTTGCATACGTCTATAATGGCAACGCTATCGACCTCGAATTCAAAAAGTTCAGTCTTCCGCCTCCATCCTCCGGATACGACTTCCTCGCCGGCCCCATTGTTCCGTCAACGGAACCCGGCGCACGAGCGGTTTTCAACTTCCAATACCGCGACGGCTACGAAAATCTTCCGATGACTTCCTTCGTGTACTTCTCGGCCGGAAGCGGCATTTCGGATCCTGCATTTACGCGCGAGGGCGGCCTCAGGTGGTGGAAGATGTTGCGCGGATTCGTTCCCAACGCCTCGACTGGCCCGGATATTTACTATCCGCACCCGCCGGGCGAGCCCCTTTCCTTCTTCCCTCTGAATGGGGATCCGGTGAAGCGACAAGGATTTATCGACGGACTGGGTACTGATTATTCTTACGGTCCCGGCGATCGCCGCTTTGCGCTGAACAGCGGTCCGTTCAAACTTGCTCCCGGTGACACGCAGGAAGTTGTGGTTGGTACTGTTGCGGGTTTGGGTTCGGGGCGTCTTTCAAGCATTTCGGTCATGAAGTTCAACGGCCGGTTTGTTCAGAACACCTTCGACGCATTGTTCCAGGTTCCGAAGCCGCCAACGGCTCCGGCTGTGACAGTAACAGAACTCGACGGACAGGTGGTTCTCTCATGGGGAGCCAATTTGTCGCGAGTAGCACAAACGGAAACAACAGTCAACCAGCCCGGCGAATACAAGTTCGAGGGATACAATGTCTACCAGTTGCCGAGTCGTAATTCGCGCCTGAGTGAAGGCGTCCGTATTACAACATACGATCTTCCTACCGACCCGGATGTTGTGCTCGACGAGCAGTTTGATCCCGTTTCGGGGCAGATACTCCAGTTGCCGGTGCAATTCGGAACGAACTCCGGTGTTGTCCGGTACTTCAACTTCAATCGTGATTACATCCGCGATATTGACAAACTGAACAACGGCCAGGAATACTATCTGGCGGTAACTGCATACAGTGTTGCGAATGTGCCGAACTATCTGCCGGCAGCGCTCGAATCGGACGTGCAGGTGTTTGCGGTACGCCCGAAAGTTCCTTTTGGAACTATTTTCGGCTCCCGGTTTGGCGACACCTTGAAAGTTAATCACGCAACCGGGGTCAGTGATGGTATCGTTCGTCCGATCGTTATCGATCCGGGTGCCAGCACGGGCCAAACCTACCGTATTACATTCAATGATGCAGGCGGCGGGAACACGACGTGGAACCTCACAAACGTCTCGGCAAATCGTGCCGTCTTGAGCGCCGAAACAAACCAGTCCGGCGATGACAACTACAAGATGATTGAGGGTGGCATTCTGCTGAAGGTTGAAGGACCTCCTCCCGGAATGAAGGATTGGTCAATCCCTTCAGGCGAACGTCGCTTTACATTTGCCGATGTGTCATGGAGCGGTCTTGAGGGCTTTGAAGGCTCAATCGGGTGGGAAGAACCGGCCCACTACTTCGGAAGTGTTCCTGATCAGACTGTAAAAGCGCACGAGTTGAGAAACGTTCTGCTCAAGCTTGCTCCTGCAAGCTCGGGAACGACAGGTAACCCGGATGCGGGTGGCAACTCCTACGGCGGCTGGGATCTTGACGATCCTACCCTCGATGACAACTTCTCGTATGCATACCGCTACTTGCGAGGAGCAACGGCAGCACCGGCACGACCGGAATTTGCGCCGTATATAGTGAATGCTGCGGCAGGCTACGCGTACCAGGATTACAAGCGCGGTGTGCCGCTTTCTGCATGGAACATGGAAACCAATCCACCGACTCGTCTTGCGGTTGCCATCCATGAGAATAACGTAGCGACCGGTTTGCTTGATGGCAAATGGTGGCCGCCGTCGAACGGAACGGGTGTCAACCAAGGCGCAACACGCGACTTCTTGTTTATCCTAAACGCTCCGTATACGGGCGCAACACCTGACCCGGCATTTGTTGGGTTGAACATTCTTGCCCAGCGTCTGCCCGTCATGTGGTGGGTAGCGTCAAACCGTCGCGCCAATGCGAACTTCTCCCTTGGAGATGAGTTCCTGATTCTTGCGAACCACGTCAACACTGTTGATGACGTGTTCGAATACACAACTCCTCTTCCCGGGAAGGGTGTGAGTTACGACAAGGAAAGCGCAAATAAGGTTGGTGTTTATCCCAACCCGTACTATGCGTTTAACCCGGCAGAGACAAACCGTCTCGTTCGTTTCGTCACATTCAATAACCTGCCGCCTACTGCAACAGTCCGTATCTTCAACCTTGCGGGCCAGGTGGTTCGCGTGTTGCAGAAGAACGACAACTCGCAGTTCATGCAATGGGATCTGAACAATCAGAACAACTTCCCCGTTGCCAGCGGTATGTATATTGCCTACGTGGAAATGACCATGCCGTCCGACGGTTCCAAGGTGACCAAAATAGTCAAGCTCGCGGTCATTCAGGAACAGGAGGTGCTCGATGTATTCTAACAATATGAACAAAGGAGAAACGACCATGACAAAGAAGATGTTGATCAGCGCCCTCGTGTTCGGTGTGCTGTTCGCGGGCGTGGTCGGTACAGCAGACGCACAGAACAAGAGAACCGGTACATCGGCCGCCCCCGAGTTGTTGATCCCCGTCGGTGCCCGCTATCTTGCGATGGGAAGCGCGTCGTTGGCAAACGCAACGGGTGTCGAAGCAATTCATTTCAACCCCGCAGGGTTGGGATTGCTCAAGAACTCGGCCGAAGGTATGTTTTCGTCAATGTCGTATATCGCCGACATTAGCGTGAGCTACGGCGCCATCGGTGCTTCATTCGGTGATTTCGGGATTCTCGGCTTGTCCATCAAGTCGTTGAGCTTCGGGGATATCCCGTTGACAACGAACGACGATCCGGAAAACCTCTCAGGGAGAAACTTCTCGCCAACGTACGTTACTGTAGGGGTTACCTACGCCCGTCCGTTGACCGACGCGATCTCTGTCGGTATCACAACCAAACTGATTACCGAACAGATTGACCGTGTTTCTGCCTCCGGTGTTGCATTCGATTTCGGTGTCCAGTACAGCGGACTCGTTAATGTAAAGGGACTTCACCTTGGCGTTGCGGTAAAGAACATCGGACCCGGAATGAAGTTCGACGGTTCCGGTCTCTACCGCGCAGCGGTATCCAGCGATGGAAGCCGTCCGGAACAGCCCTACAAGTCGGAAGCAGCCAGCTTTGACCTGCCTTCTCTTGTGGAGTTTGGTCTGGCCTATACCGGAAACTTCAGCGACGAGTTCAGTTATGTGGGCAGCGGTTCGTTCACCAACAACAACCTGTATGTTGACGAATGGCGCTTCGGTGGAGAACTTCTCTACGGAACCGACCAGGTCAAGCTTGCAGGCCGTGTCGGCGGTAACCTCCTTCCCAAAGTCGAGAAGGAAGACCGCATCTTCGGTATCACCGCCGGCGTCGGTATCACCTACATGACGTCCGATATGGAACTGACGTTCGACTATGCATTCCGCCAAGTCGATCTCTTCAACAACAATAACGTGTTCTCGTTGAAGGTAGGGTTCTAGCTCGACAGGCAGAACGAGGCTGTGTATGCCTTGTATCAAAGGCTGCCCCGGAATATGCCGGGGCAGTCTTTTTTGTTTTCGTCAATCAACTTCTGAGTGTTGTTGTGATTCGTTTGCGTTTGGCTCTTCTTGCCCTTCTTGTTTCCAGCTTCGCAGCCGGAGCGGTGGCCAATTCAGGGTCGAGGTTCTTCCCGGCCGCTGGCGACACAGCTCTTTACCAACTAACGCGTGATGTGGCCGGCGATATCAACGTTCTGTGTATTGCAATACAGCCGGGATATGAGGACCTTTCCTCGCTGGCCTACTTCAGATTGGCCAAGGGCGCAAAAATCCTGGCAGCCTACATCACCAATGGAGAGTCGGGAGAAAGCGACATACAGTCGGAGTACCCCGCGATGCTTGCAGCAGTGAGGCGTGAAGAGGCAGCCGCTGCGTTGGCAATGCTCGATGGCGAAGCCCGGTTCATGAATCTCCCTGATATTGCATCTGCTTCCGATTCGGCAGCAGTACGAAGCCTCTGGCATACCGATTCGCTCCAGTTGCGATTGCGGCAACTCATTGGCGAGTTCAAGCCCGACCTTATTCTCATTTCGCCCGATTTCGGTTTTTCCAACTCTCCACTTCGGACGGACATAGTTGTGCATGATGTACTCGCGGCAGCGCGTCAGGTATCGGGGCATGGAACCTGGAGTGTCGACCGTGTGGCTCTCGAATCTCCGCGGGACAAAGGCTTCTCTCTTCCCATAGATGATTCGCATCCAAAACTGAAGGTGACGTACCGGGCGATTGCGGAAGCGGTGACAGCTACGTACCAGTCGTTGGCTGTGCAGCGCGGTACATGGAGAACAGGGGTTGCGGTGTATCGCGTACTTCATCCTGCAACGTTCACGGGTACCGGACTTGATACAGGATTGCCTGTTGTTTCTGACCGGTTGCGAACCCTGAATGTTGAACTCCGGCAATTTTCGCACCGTATTCTCGCATCCAAAAACCGGAATTCCGACGAGTATTTCCGTCAGGCCGCATCGTTGCTTGATTCTGTTAGTATGAGAATCACCCGTATTCATCAATTCAGCTCCGCTGAACGAAGAACGCTGCTGAGGTGGAAAGGCGCCCTTGAAGGAATACGCAATGTCCTGCTCGGTGTGAAGGTTGACTTCACGGTCAGTGACTCGATTCTTACAGATCTTCAGCTTACGTATCTGAATGTCTCGCGGATTCACGGCCTGAGTGACGGAGGGACAACAGAGTTGTTTTTTCCTGCTGTTGATGCGGGATGGGTTCTGAACGAAGATGTGGGTCGCAGAATCCCTTTTGAACCCGGCGAGGCGTATCGGTTGCTGACTCCTTCCGCACTGACGTATGATTTTCCCCGCGCCGAGTTCGGGAATCATCAACAAGCTATCCGAAAGCCAACGTATTTCTTCATCATTCATAACGCGAAAGACAGGTCGAGAAGCTTCATTTATCGCGGCAGTATGTATTTTTCCTTCTCCCCGAAATTGTCGTTTGAAGTGCTGACCCCGATTGTCCGGGCGATGAACGATGAACGTGTGACAGTCCGGCTGATGAATCACAGCTGGGACGGCGTACGCGACACGGTCCATATTCGCGATTCGGTAATGTTTGCCCCTGGCCGGCCTTTCAGGTTGAGTTACAAGGGTGCCACGCAACTGGATACATTGAGGTTGCAGCTCCATACCCCCGTACCCGAGGGAGATCATCTTTCCAATATCTTGATCGATGACGTGCCACAGGGAATGTTCGTAGCCCGGAGTTTTTCCGTTCGTGCCGATACGTCACAGGCGGTAGCCGTGACCGGTGGGGTTCAAAACAGCGCAACTGTGGATGCGCTGCGGCGCATCGGGTTTCGGAGCCGGGAACTCCGCCCCGCCGACCTGTCGACTCGGGCGCTGGAAGGAATTGATGTACTCATTCTCGATAGACGTTCGCTTACTCTGCATACCCGTCTGAAACAATCGTCGAGAATATTGGAGAGGTTTGTGGAACGCGGCGGGCATCTGGTTGTGCTTGCGCAGGAAAGCGATGAACTGGCAAAATTCCCGCTGCTGGAAGGGATTGTCGCCGCCCCGTCACACTTGATTGACGAGGCGGCCCGGATTGCATTCGATTCAACACATCGTATGCTTGCCATTCCCAATCCCATTCTTCCGGAAGATTTTGATGGATGGCTGTTTCGCAAGGCACACAACTCACTGACAGTACGGGGGGAATTCGAGATCCCCGTTCGCGGCCCGGATGAGGAGCCGTTGGTGGTGTCACGTCTCCTCGGAAAGGGGAGAATCACATATGTTGATCTTGCCCTGCACCATCAATGGATGAATGTTCATCCGGGAAGTCTGCGGCTGTTGGCAAATTTGGTAGCGTTCCATTAAGTTGTTGAAAACATGAATCACGCACAGATACGGAGCAGTGACTCTTGAATAGTGATTGTGACAGGTGTTTCACGGGCGCTGTGAAGGCGACCCTTCCGCCGTTGTTTTTAACACTCCTCATGGTTGTCAGTACGTTTGCCGGCACTACTGGATTGTTGGAGGGGCGGGTCACCGATAAAGCTACAGGCCAGTACGTCGTCGGCGCAAATGTGACCGTGGTGGGGACGCAATTTGGGGCCGCTGCCGACGTGGATGGCATCTTTGTCATTGCCAATATCCGGGCCGGAACGTACAGCGTGAAATTCAGTTCCGTCGGGTACCGCACCGTGATTCTCCAGAACGTCACGATTCTGCCCGACTTGCGAACCCGCATTGATATGCAGTTGGATCCTTCGGCGGTGGAGCTGGATGCTATCGAGGTCCGCGCCGAACGCCCGCTTATCCAAAAGGACCAGCCTTCTACCGCATTCTCCATCGGAGAGGTGAAACTTGATAAACTGCCGGTTGTTGCGTTTCAGGAAGTACTCGGCTTGCAGCCGGGAACTACAGTTGAAGGAAATGTTCGAGGCGGTAAGATCAACGAGGTCGTGTATCTCGTTGACGGACTTCCTGTTCAGGATGTTGTCGGCGGAGGGTTGGGAACAGGGCTCCCGAAAAGTTCTATCACAGGAATGACTGTCCATACCGGCGGATTCGAAGCGCAGTACGGCAATGCCATGTCGGGCATTGTCAATGTTGTGACAAAAACCGGCGCCGACAAACATGAGATTGGAGGCCGTGTTGAAAGGGACGGGTGGCTACCGACTCGAGTCAATGAGCAACAGGATCGTCTCACCGAGGTCGAACTCACGGCCGGTGGCCCGATTGTACAAAACCGCCTGTTCTATTTCACTGCCAACACCTACACCCAAAGCGATACGCGGTGGTGGCGGGATTTCGACCAGTTTCGCGTAGATGGCGTGATTAGTGAATTCAACGGCTTCAGCAAATTGGAGTCTATTATCAGCCCTTCAGTGCGGCTTGCCCTTCAGGGAATCTACTCGCTTCGCGACTGGCGTGACTACGAGTTCACTTGGCGGTTCAATCTGCCGGGTTTGCCTGCGCGGAACCGCAATTCGTACCGCCTCGCCCTGACGCTCTCGCACACACTGTCCGACAACGTATTCTATACCGCCAGCGTCAGCCGATATTTTCAGCGTTCGGAGATAGGAGAACGTATCGGGGCAGACCAGGATCTCCGGCCGTACGAGTATGATTTTTTTCTCCGGTACATTGTTGGCGGAAAGCGCCATTGGTGGGCCGATACGCGGCAGACAATCTACACCGTGAAAGGAGATGTCACGGCACAAATCGACAGGTCGCATATTGTCAAAGCGGGAGTTGAACTGCATCAGTATAATATCCTCTCCGATCTTATAAAGTTCGAGCCGCAGTTGACGTATTTCGGCAAACCGATTGAGACGGCCGACCTGCTGAATTACAGCAACTCCTACCACTACCAACCCCGATCAGGCAGCGTGTATGTTCAGGATAAGATTGAGTTTGTGCGGGATGGTTCGAGTTTCAGTTTCGGTGTTCGATGGGATTTTCTGGATACACGGGCCGCCCGCCCCATCGTCGAGTTCATTCCGGTCCGGCAGGATGAATTCGAGCAGCGCGTTGTCGGCTCAACGAAGGTAAAGTTCAAGCATCAATTCAGTCCGCGCATTGCGTTTGCAGCGCCCGTCGGCCCGTCTTCATTTTTCTACGTGAACTTCGGGCAGTATTTCCAGTATCCGTTGTTCGACTATCTCTACTCCGGAATCAATCCGTCCCAAATCCGTTCTGGAACCCGCGGCGTCCTGACAGGCAATCCCGACCTTGAGCCCGAGCGAACGATTGCATGGGAAGCCGGATTCAAGCACGGCATCAGCCCCACCGTGGTTGCATCGGCAACGTATTTCCGGAAATCGATCTCGAACCAGATAGATTCGAAAACGCTGATTCCGTTCGACAGCAAGTCTGCGGGTGACTACGGATTTGCGTCGTACGTAAACAATGCGCAGGCAACAGTGAACGGACTGGAATTTGTGATCAGCCAGGAACGGGGGGAGAAATTTTCGGGCACCATTTCGTACTCCTATATGGTGACGGAGGGGGTCAGTGACAACGTCAATCAGTCGATCAATCTTGCGCAATGGGGTTTCCCGCTTGTTGCGCGGCCGTATCCGTTAAGCTGGGATCAACGGCATACTATCAAAGCTGACGCGGATTTCAGCCTGTTTTTGGGAATGCAGATGAATGTTGTTGTTTTGTACAATTCGCCGAGGCCATACACATTCTACCCGACCCGTGACGGATATACGCCCCTCGATTCCACGAAAGCATTTCTCCCAAACAATGCGCGGATGGAAGATGTTCTGTTTATCAATTTCAAAGTGAGAAGGGAATTTACGCTCGGTTGCGAACCGAATTTCTACTATTTGACTTTATATGCCGACGCCCGCAACGTGCTGAATGCGAAAAACATTCGATGGGTTGATTCCAACGGGCGGGTTGGCGGTGAGTTGGGCGATCCGGGAGCGTACTACGACCCGCGACGCATTCGTGTTGGCGCCCGGCTTGAGTTCTAGTCTGTGAGATGAACGTTATGAAGAACATGGCAGTATTCTTCATTGTTGTTGCAACAGCAATGGTGTCGAATCTCTCCTGCAAGGAGCCGCTTCCCGGCTACCAAGACCCGCGGGATGTATTCGATGCCTATCAGTCAGGAACGTACGCCCTCTCGACGGCAGAGAACGCCGTGAAGGCATATTTCACGGTGATCAATACCTATGATGAGACGTTCGATGCCCGGGCCGTTCTGAATGGTACGTTGACAATACTGTTCGAGCGTGATCGTACATTTCGCAAAACCGTACAGCTTGGCCCGTCAACAATTATTGAGGCACGGGGTTACGATCCTGCAACGGGAAATCTGCGAATGGATCCGGGCGACTCCGTCCGGTTTGGCTTTTCGTGGAACATGACTGCCGATGACGGCCGTTCGTTGTTCAACACCGATCTTGTGACATTCTACCCGAATCCTGAATGTCCGCCGGATCTGATCTCGACTCAGCCGATACGCCTTACAATCGAATGGAACGTGCGGCTGTACGACAGAACCGAGATTGTCGTAGCGCCGCAATTCCGGCTGGAGTTTATTCTTCACCGCCGGTATGTGCCGCCGCGTGATTGTTGATGCTTGTCTGGAAGGAAATATGGGCAATGAAACACGGACTACTGGCGGTGTGTTTGTGTCTCGGGGCGATCACGGACTTGTCGTGCAAAGAACCGCTGCCTGGGTACAATGATCCGGTTGACGTGTTTGACGCATACGCATACGGTCTCTATGCGATTAGCTTGCAGGAGAATGCAGTCAAAGCGTACATCACCATCGTAAATACATATGATGAGACGTTCGACGGAACTGCAATCCTGAGCGGGCAGCTTGTGATTACGTGGGCAAAAGATGTGTCGTTCAAGAGAACCGTTCAACTTACGGCTTCGCATCTCATTTATGCGCGAAACTACAATGCGGGAACCGGCGTATTGCGCCTCGATCCCGGCGACTCGATCCGGTTCGGGTTTACGTGGGATATGGTAGCGGATGACGGGAGGAGATTATTCTCGATGATGTCGTTTTTCCCAGATCCGGAGTGTCCGGCACGGTTTCTTTCGGCAGAGCCGATACGCTTATCGTTCGAGGGGACCGCACACGTGTATCATCGGACGCGGATCGCCATTGCTCAACCGGGCCAGATCGAATTCGTTTTGCATCGCGAGTTCGTCAGATGCCGGCCCGCAGTGTTGTCGCCGTCGCCAAGGGACTAACAATCTTTCGGCATACTTGACAAAGTACAGGTTGCTCAATACATTGTATTGTAACGATTTACGAAAGGGTTCCTTCGTTTTGAACAATGAGATTTAGTTCCCTCACATTTGTGTCGGCATTTCTTCTGGGAGTGCATGTATCCGCTTACGCAGGCGGCGAAAATCGCGTCGGCAACAGTGCCGCGGCCGAGTTGCTTATTCCCGTTGGCGCACGTGACATTGCCATGGCGGGTTCATCTATAGCGACATCATCGGGTCTTGACGCTATGTATTGGAATCCGGCAGGGCTTGCCCGCGCCGAGTTTGCCACAAATGCAACGTTCTCTCACATGAACTACATCGCCGATATCGGCATTCAGTACGTCGCTGTCAGTACACGATTCGGCGACTTCGGAAGCCTCGGACTGAGCATCAAGTCGGTTGGTATTGGCGAGATTGCCGTTACGACGGAAGATCAGCCCGACGGAACCGGACAAATGATCAGTCCGACGTTGTTGAACATCGGCCTGACCTACTCACGGATGTTGACGGACAGGATTTCCATCGGCGCGTCGGCAACACTTATCAGTGAACGATTCGGGCTCGTGTCTGCGACCGGCGTCGCTTTTTCCGGAGGCGTGCAGTACAGCGGACTTGCCAACGTGACGGGCTTGAGTGTCGGGGTCGCCGTGAAGAATCTCGGGCCGCGCATGTCGTTCGATGGCGACGGGTTGATTCGGGAGGGAATAGTGAGTAACACGTCCGGTTCATTCTACAAAGTCGATGCTGAGTCGTTCGATCTTCCTTCAACGATAGAAATCGGGCTTGCCTATAACTACGTACTTCATGAAGACAATTTTATCACGTTCAGCGGCGTCTTCCAGAACAACAACTTCTCCGCTGACGAATACAAAGCGGGTATTGAATACAATTATGCAAACACGTTTTTCGTGCGCGGCGGTTATACATTTTCGGACATTACAAAAAGTGCGGCAATTCAGGCGAATGATGACGTGGACCGGAGTGCCCGTATTTTCGGGTTCTCCGCCGGGGCAGGTCTTCGATATCCGGTCGGTTCTCTCAATGTGTCGTTCGACTACGCATTTCGTTCTGTCAAGTTTTTGGAGAACAATCACGTGTTCACTGTAGGGTTGGGATTTTAGTATTGTTCGGGAGGTTTGGTCAACCTCCCCCGGATGAGGGGTTGGAGATGTTCTGGTCAGCTTGTCGGCTCCAACGGCCGACGAAGGGTTTCCTTATTTACCTTTCCGGAATACCCGGTATATTCTGCAGTGTCCCTCCTCAGGTTCATTGAGAGGGAGGCTCTTTACTTCACATGAAATGCCGGAAAGTCACAATCACTTGTCTTCTACTTCACACAATATAAGGAGTGTTACCGATGAATACACGCCTTCCATTTTATCTCGCGTTGTCTGTTCTATTTGTTCTTTCGATGAGTTCAGGATACGCAGGGAACAATCAGAAGCATCTTGTAAAAACTCTTCCCATTGAGCGCGTTGGCGTTGACAAGGATGTACCCTACACGCCTCCTCCATTCCTCTCCCTGACGAGATCGCTGGCTGGAACCTACACGGGTCTGCAAGGCTATTTTGATTATCAAGTCAATGCCGGAGCCTGCCAGTATATCCGCCTTGATAAATCGGATGCAACCGGGAACAAGATCCATGTCATTTTCATGACTGCATCCGACTCGGCAGATCCGAGCGGATCGACGAGAAGAACGAATTACGCCTACAGCAGCACGGGCGGTCAAACGTGGGATACGTTCAACAATCTCGTTGTTCCGGGCCGGCGTTCGGGTTATCCGTCGTTGGATATGCTTCAAGGCACGGTGGAAGGCGTGATTATCGCGAATCACAATGTTGCAGGTACTGATCTCACGTCGGTCGTCTTTGTCGATGCACCTCCGGGTTCGGGGGCATTTGCAGAGTTGAGCATTCCGCCGATTATCGGGGGCGGCGATGAGCCTATCTGGCCGATGGTTGCCGGAACTGCCAACAGTTCAATTGTCATGAGTGCATCACGCAGTACCGCAAATACCGGGCACCACACAATGACATCGGATTTCACAACCTGGGCGCCGTGGGGCAATCCGCTGCCCGCAGCGAGTGCCGGACTCCCGACGAAAGCAAACGGGAACGGACGAGTTGCCATTCTGCTCAATACATCGTTTGCCGGTGACAATGGCATCTACTATCTCGAATCCACGGACAACGGTGCTACGTGGCCAGCACAGGGAACGCAGATTGTCGGCGCAACCAGAATCGCCGGCCCTGATACGTTTGTCTATGTCCTCGGGTCGGACCTTGTGTATAGTGGCGACAATGTGCTTGTTGCATTCGCAGAAGCAAACATTGGGCTGAATGCTCCGACTGATAGCGCGCAAATTACCTTCTGGAGTCAGGCTACCGGTTTCGTCGTAGCGGCCTCGAAAGTTGACATGCCGGATGTCAGCCCGAATGAGAATCGTGCAACATTGAATACGATCACCGTGGATATGCCTTCCATTGGAATGTCGGGTAATGCGATTGTTATTGCGTACCAGGCCATGATGAAGAACGATACAGCGGCAAACGGCTACAACAACAATGATATTTTCATGGTCTACTCCACGAATGGGGGTGTAAGCTGGTCAACGCCGCGGAACATCTCGAATTCTCCCGGCCTTGATGACCGGTTCGTCTCGGTTTCTCCGTGGAACGAGCCCGGTTTCGCAAATATTGTGTGGCAGGAAGATCCGGAAGCCGGCGGCAACATCATCGGCGATCCGGGAGCAATTGTACGGACGACTCGGCAGGTATTCATCAAAACTCCGCTCACCGGAAGCAGTGCCGGCTCAGGGGAGTTTGCACCGACCGCGTACCGGCTTGAGCAAAACTACCCCAACCCGTTCAATCCATCAACCAGAATTGTGTACAGTCTGCCTGCGGCCTCGGACGTATCATTAAGTGTCTATAATACGTTGGGTCAGAAAGTGGCAACGTTGGTGAACGGGTACAAGACAGCCGGAAGCCACGAAGTGGATTTCGTGGCAGATGGGCTTTCAAGCGGCGTGTATTACTATACGTTGGAAGCCGGTCAGTTCAAGGCTATGAAGAAGATGGCAGTCGTGAAGTAGCGAGGGAAATTCTCATGACGGAATCCCCGTTTACGGGGCCGGGTATTGGTCACCGAACCATCCTTATCAAACACATAACCAAGGAGAGCAACATGAAGAAAACCATTACATCGCTCGTTGTACTCGCGATCATTCTCGCTTTTGCACTGGAAGAGGCCGCGGCAGGCAACAAGAAACAGGCGGGCGCGCCGGTTCTTCCCGCCAAAATTGTTGACATGCCGGCGGATGTCAATCCGCCTGTTGTTGTTGCTCCCGACATCCGTACAAGCCCGCAGGCCACCGTCGGAGTGTACACCGGGCTTGGCGGATTCTACGATTACCAATGCAACGGCGGGGCCGCGCAACACATCAGGGTAAATCCGGCTAATGGCAACATTCACGTTATTATGATGACTGCCGATGATTCCATTAATTTCAATACCGGCCGCCGCACATCGTATGCCTTCAGCACGAACAACGGCGTGTCGTGGAATAATTTCAGTAATCTTACCGTTCCGTCGCGTCGTTCCGGTTTCCCGACCCTCGATCTTCTTCAAGGCCCTAACGCCGGACTTCCGGGCATTGCCAACCATAATGTAGTTGGTAGTGACCTTACATCGGTTGTGTATATCGACTCTCCCGAAGGCGCAGGGGCGTTCTCCGAGCTCAATACCCCTCCACCGCTCGGGGGCGCCGACGAGCCGATTTGGCCGTATATTGCTGCCGGAGCCGACGGCTCTGTGAACATGCTCTCCTCCCGATCCGTGATTGCAACGACTGCACACTATACACGGACTACAGATTTCTCTACTTGGACACCCTACACCGAGTTTCCCGGCGGTGGAGATAATGGCGGGTTTTACTCGGTAGCCTCGAGTTCCACAGGCCGGGTTGGCTATTTAATGAACAAAGTAAACCTTGGAGTTGATTGGTTGGAATCGACGAACAGCGGCGAAACGTGGCCCGCAACGCAGACGGTTTTGCATCCGCCAACGCGCATTGCCGGCGTTGACACATTCCAGTCGTGGACCGGCTGCGATGTTGTGTACTCGGGCAACAATGCCTACGCTGTGCTGAACGAACTCAACGTCGGAGCGAACGAAACTACATTCAACGAGCAGATTGCCTTTTGGAGTCAGGCAACGGACTATGTTGTGATTGCCAATCGCGCATCAACTCCCGGCGTCACTCCGGAACTCAACAGAGCCCAGAGCAATCATTTTGCAATGGGATATCCGGCAATCGGCTTGTCGGGGTCGGCCATTGTAGTTGTGTGGATGGGATTCACGACGGATACCTCTGCGGCCGGATTCAACTATGGAGATATCTACTATTCAGTCTCGAACAACAACGGCGTTACATGGGCTCCGCCGGTCAACCTCACCAACACCCCGAACCTGGACGAACGGTATCCGAGCATCTCGAAATGGAATCCTGCCGGAATAGCAAACATCACCTGGCAGGAAGATCCCGAGCCGGGTACATTTGCCGTAGCCAACCCCGACAATAACCTCGCGGCGCGGGCACGGCAGGTATATCTGCGCCTGACGCTGACAAGCGCGCCGTCGGAGGCCGGATTGCCGGGCGCTTTCAAACTGGAGCAAAACTACCCCAATCCGTTCAACCCTTCGACCAAAATAGCATACACGTTGCCTGTCGGTTCGGACGTGTCGTTGAAAGTGTACAACACACTCGGCCAGGAAGTAGCGACATTAGTCAACGAATACAGGACGGCGGGAACGTTTGAAGCTGATTTCTCTGCCAATAACCTCGCAAGCGGCGTATATTACTACAAGCTGCAGGCCGGCCAATTCACGGAAACACGAAAGATGATGCTGGTCAGGTAGCCCGAGAGGTATTCCGGAGCGTGGCGGGAATGCCCCGCCACGCATTCTTGTTTTTAGAAATCAATGAAAAATTCTTGATTTTGAGCGTTTCAATCCATTTCTTTAGCAACACTAATCCTCAGCAAGTCCAGTTTCACTAATCATTCACAAATAATCATAGAGGTACACGTATGAAGAAACAACTACTCTCTCTTATTGTGGTTGTTGCCTTTGTTGCATCGCTGGCATATGCTGGGGATGCGAAAAAAGGGAAGATGTCGTTCCAGGAGCCGATCAAGGAAGACCGGACGGCGAGTGTTGAGAACGCCACGATTCGCGCACAGGAAGTTGACTGGTCCAAACTGACGACAACCGTCGGCACGTTTACCACGCTTACCGGGTTCTACGATTACCAGTCAAACGGCGGCGCTGTGCAACATATTCGTGTAAATCCCGCGAACGGCAATATTCATGTGACGTACATGATGTCGGATGACTCGACAGAAAGCGGGCTCAACACCGGACGCCGCACGGCGTACGCGTTCAGCAGTAACGGAGGTGCCGATTGGAACAACTTCAGCAACGCCCGCATCCCTTCGCGACGTTCGGGCTTTCCTTCCATCGACTTGCTGAGAGGGCCCAATGCCGGTCTTCCGGCGATTGCCAATCACAGTGTCATCGGGCCTGATATTGCTTCGACTGTGTTCATTGACTCACCGGAGGGAGCAGGGGCCTTTTCAGAGATCAACTCACCTGCATTGCTGGGAAGTGATGAACCGATTTGGCCGTATGTTGCAGGTCCTGCAGACGGTTCCGTTGTCATGTCCGCTTCCCGAAGTACTGCCGCAACGGTTCATTGGACCCGCACACCGGATTTTGCCGCGTGGTCACCGATGGAACAAATTATCGGGCCAACCCAGAGCGGAGGCCGGTACTCTACGCAAGCGAATGGAACAGGCCGTGTTGCTGTTCTTGCGAATACATCGAATGGTACTGCGGCGCTTGGCAACTGGTGGATGGAATCCACGAACAACGGGGAAACATGGAGCACGCCAACGAATATGTATGGACAACGTTTTGCGGGAGCAGATTCGTTCAACTCCTATGTTCACAGCGATTTTGTGTATGATGGAAATAACCCGCTGATGGCATTCTCGGAGTACATCCTGAATGTAGGCCGGGAAGATGACAACATTTCCTTCTGGAGTCAGGCTACCGGCTTCAAGATTGCCGTACCGCACGATCCGACGAAGTACACTTTCGATCCTGTGAACCAACGCTTCCATGGCCTCAGCTTGGGCTGGCCATCCATCGGTTTATCCGGGAGCACTATTGTTATTGCGTATCAGGCCTTCCAGCCCGATACCGACAGCAGGGGATACCACTACAGTGACCTGTGGTACGTAGCATCGTCGAACGGCGGCAACACATGGGGCGAGCCGCAACGCATTACAAACACGCCGAATGTTGATGAACGCTATCCCAGCGTATCGAAATGGAACGCACCGGGTGAGTTCAATATCGTGTGGGGACAGAAGAGCAGAAGCGGCTTGTATGCGTTTCCCGGCGCGGCCGACACTGTACGTTCCTCACAAGTGTTCATGCGAATCAATCCGATCGTATTCGGGACGACGAGCGTTGGGGGTTCGGAAACCCTCAACTCATTCAAGTTGAGCCAGAACTACCCGAACCCGTTCAATCCCGCAACGAAGATCGACTATACGGTCGGGCAAGCCGGTCCGGTGAGCATCAAAGTGTACAATATGCTCGGCCAGGAAGTGGCAACGGTGCTGAATCAAACGCTTGCCGCAGGTTCCTATCAGGCGACGTTCGACGGAGCCAATTTGCCGAGCGGCGTGTATATCTACAAGATGCAGGCCGGTTCGTATCAAGAGTCGAAGAAGATGGTATTGATGAAGTAAGAACGGCTGTTCTTTATCATTGAGTTTTTGTAAGCGTTGCAGGTTTCATCTCTCGCGTAGCGGCCCCGGGTCGCTACGCTTTTTTTTGTCAAGTCTTGACTTGTATTTCTTTGGACTAATGACTTGATTTTAACTGAATCAACTACATTCTAAACAAAGACAGAGGTATACAATGATGAAAAAGTTGATATCGCTGAGTCTGCTTGGTGTGTTGGCGGTTTCGCTTGCATTCGCAGGCGGTGAAAGAAAACGGCCGGTTCCTGAAGCAATCCCGAATGAACGCCAGCCTGTGGATATGAATGTTCCGATTAACCGTGCCCCCGAGCCGGACTGGTCGAAGTTGACCCCGACTGTCGGGACGTTCACGACGCTGACCGGCTTCTATGACTATCAATGCAACGGGGGCGGCGTACAACAAATTCGCGTCAATCCTGCCAACGGAAATATTCATGTCGTCTACATGCTTGCCACGGATTCCACGGAAGGCCTGAATGCCAGCAGACGCGTCGGTTATGCGTTCAGCTCCAATGGCGGCGTCTCGTGGAACAACTTCAACAACATCACGGTGCCGCTGTCGCGGTCGGGATTTCCGACAATCGACTTGCTGAAGGGCGCCAATGCCGGCCTGCCGGTAATCGCAAGCCATCCGGACGGAACGCCGACGATAGCCAAACTGTTTGTGGATTCGCCGGAAGGAGCGGGGGCCTTCAGCGAGCTGAATTCGCCCCCCATCCTCGGACAGGCACTTGAGCCGATCTGGCCGTTTGTCGGCAGCGCAAGCGACGGGTCGATGATTGTCGCCGCCTCGCAAAACGATCAGAACCTGACGACCGGTGTCGGGCATCATAACAGAATGCAAAATGATTTTACAACGTGGGATCCGGCCTGGACGACATTTCCCGGTGACATCCAAAGCGGCGGTCGTTACCCGGTTCACGCGAACAATACCGGTAAGGTCGGCATTCTGTGGAATACGTCGAACGGCACCGCCGTGTTGGGCAACCGGTGGAGAGAATCGACAGACAATGGCGTTACCTGGAGTGCACCAACCAATGTTCTCAGCCAGCGAATTGTCGGTGCCGACACGTTCTTCTCGTACGTTCATGCCGATTTTGTGTATGATGGCGAAAATCCGCTCATGATATTCAGTGAGTTTAAGGTGGATCAGGGCTTTGTCGGGGATGCGGATATCATTTTCTGGAGTCAGGCAACTGGGTTTGTTGTAGCCGTACCGTTTGATTCAACAAAATACACGGTGGATCCCTTGAACCAGCGGTTCCATCGCGATTCTCACGGCTGGCCGTCGATCGGGCTTTCGGGTAATACTATCGTAGTTGCGTATCAGGCATTCCAGCCCGACACTGACCGCCATGGATGGCACTATGGAGATTTGTGGTACGTCGCCTCATCCAACGGCGGCGCCACGTGGGGTGCCCCGCAGCGGATCACCAATACTCCGGAAACCGACGAAAAGTATCCGAGCGTGTCAAAATGGAATGCGCCGGGCGAGTTCAATATGGTATGGTCGCAGAAAACCGGCGGCAGCGGCTTGTATGCATTCCCGGGTAACACGCAGCCACCGGCACCCGATACAATCCGGACGTTCCAGATGTTTCTACGCGTAAGCCCGATTCAGTTCACCACATCGGTTGAAGATGGCGGCACTGGGATTGCAAATTCATTTAAGCTGAGCCAGAACTACCCCAATCCGTTTAACCCGACGACGAACATTGACTATACGGTCGGACAGACAGGTCCTGTGAGCATCAAAGTGTACAACATGCTCGGACAGGAGGTTGCAACGGTTGTGAATCAGAACGTATCACCCGGAACGTACCAGGCTATGTTCGACGGGTCACGCTTATCGAGCGGCGTCTACATATACAAAATGACAGCCGGAGTGTATCAACAGTCGAAGAAGATGGTGCTGATGAAGTAGAGACAGGTGAATTCTGTTTCGCTAATGGCGCAAGGGCGGAAGCTCTTGCGCTTTGTTTTTTGGGGGAAGGGAACGGAACACTGTACACGGATGGTACGGATTCACGCCGATCATTGACCGGTGCCATGCCACTAATCGTCGTTTTCCGCGTTCCAGTGAAGGATGCTATTCAGCGAATACCATTTCACAACACGAAAATCTGTTGCTTTTATTCTGCCCAATCCGTTCATTTTACTGTCAAATCCTGATTCTCAATCCCATTCATACACTAAAGTAAGGAGGTCAACCATGACACGATGGCTACTGCTTGTTTGCCTGATGTGCCTGGTCGTTACGTTCGCTTTTGCAGGCTCCGGCGGCAAAGGCAATCCGTTGCAGAACGCGCATGTTGAAGCGGAGCAGCTTTTTGATCGGGTCGATGCAACGACCATCACGCCCGATTATATCAGCCCGTTGTCGAGACCGCTGGTCGGAACGTACACAACACTCAGCGGGTACTACGATTACCAATCGAACGGCGGAGCCATTCAACATATCCAGGTCAATCCGGCAAACGGCAACATCCACGTCATCTACATGTTGTCCGAAGATTCCGCTGCGTTTGCCACCAGCCGCCGGACGGGTTACGCGTTCAGCACGGATAACGGCGCGACGTGGAATAACTTCAACAATCTCCGCGTTCCCTCACGGCTCTCCGGCTTCCCGACAATCACGTTGTTGAAGGGCCCGAACGCAGGATTGCCCGGAATTGCAAATCACAGCACTATTTCCGGCACGCAATCCACAGTCTTCATTGATTCACCCGAAGGTGCCGGGGCGTTCAGCGAGTTGAATGCGCCGCCAACCGTTGCCCTTTCCGGCGCGTTGCAGCCCATTTGGCCAAATGTGGGCGGACCTGCGGACGGCTCGGTTGTTATGTCTGCGTCGCTCAATACCGGTGCCGCGCCATTTTATTTCCTACGTACACGAACAACGGACTTCGCCTCCTGGGCGAACTGGGCTGCGTATCCGGATACAACCGGACAGGGAGGCCGCAATCCTACTTATGCAAACGACAATGGATACGTTGGCACTCTCCTGAATGCCGGAAATGCCGGTGGTGCCTGGTGGCATGTTTCAACAAACAATGGCGAGACATGGAGCGCAAACGGACAGAATATCTATCCGATATCTCCTCCCGGCAGACAGACAGCAACGGATACATTTCGTGTTTGGGTCGGAACGGATTTTCTTTGGGACGGTAACACCCCTTTGATGGCACTCAACGAACAGAACCTGACTTCTCCTCGCAACAATCAAGGGCAAATTTTGTTCTGGAGCCAGGCAACAGGGTTCGTTGTTGTGGGAAATACTCTCAACACGCCCAACGTAAAAGAGCCTCCATTTATTTCACAATCGAATCATCTGAACATCGGTTGGCCTGTAATCGCGAAATCAGGCAACACGCTGGTGATTGTGTATCAGGCTCTAACAAACGATACTGCTTCAAACGGACTGAACTACGGCGATCTCTTCTATTCACGTTCAGAGAACAACGGGGTGACGTGGAGCGTGCCGGTGAATCTGACCAACACGCCTGATCTGGATGAGAGATTTCCGAGCGTGTCGCGATGGAACCCTTCCGGGTTTGTCAACCTGACATGGCAGGAGGATCCGGAACCGGGATCGTATGTAATTGCCACGCCCGATGCGGGAGCCCGGCCTTCACGTGCACGGCAAGTGTTCTACCGGCTTCCGATACCTCCGGTGAGCGTGGGTGAGGGGGGCGTTGTCGCCAACTCGTTCAAGCTGAGCCAGAACTATCCGAATCCGTTCAATCCTTCAACCAAGATCGACTACACGGTTGCCCAGGCGGGACTTGTCAGCATCAAAGTGTACAATCTGCTTGGCCAGGAAGTGGCGACACTGCTGAACGAGAACCTCTCTCCCGGCTCGTACCAGGTAACGTTTGACGGGGCGAAGCTGCCCAGCGGAGTGTATGTGTATAAAATGTCCGCAGGCTCGTATCAGGAGTCGAAGAAGATGGTATTGATGAAGTAAGAACCGACATATCCGGTTCATCAAGGCGTGAGGGCAGAGGCTCTTGCGCCTTCTTTTTTGTGGTGAGAGTGGAACGCTGATGACACGGATTTTCGCTGATTGGATTGGTAAGATGTCTCGACGTCATATCGCGCTCCGGTATCGTCCATGGGATTCGGTTCTTGCTTTTGAACTCATCAATGTATTCATTTATCTACCATCCCAATTCAAACATATCAACATTAACAAATCAAGGAGGTCACAGATGACACAAAGGCTACTGTTATTGTGTATCGTGTCCCTTATGGTATTTTCCCTGGCGTTAGCAGGTTCGGGCGACGACAAGAGAATCAAGAATCAGGACATGCAGGTTCAAATAGATGAACCGATGGAATCCGCCGGACCGATTAACATGACGCCCGACTATATCAGTCCCTTTGCCCGACCGGTACTTGGCTCATACACAACATTGAACGGCTTCTATGATTGGCAGTCGAATGGCGGGGCAGTACAGCATATTCAGGTGAATCCTGCCAACGGCAACATTCATGTCACCTACATGGTATCCGATGATTCGACGTCGATTGCCACGAGCCGGCGGAGCGCCTATGCATTCAGCACAAACGACGGCGCAACGTGGAATAACTTCAGCGATGTTCGCATTCCGGCCCGTTCATCGGGGTATCCGACTCTCACGCTGCTCAAAGGTCCGAATGCAGGACTTCCGGCAATTGCGAATCACAGCGCAATCAACGGCACCCAGTCAACCGCCTTCATTGACTCTCCCGAAGGGGCGGGTGCATTCAGCGAGTTGAATGCCCCGCCGACCGTCGCACTCTCCGGCACGCTTCAGCCGATCTGGCCGAATATTGCCGGTGCTGCCGATGGTTCGGTTGTCATGTCTGCGTCACTCAATGTGCCTACGGGATCCCAGCCCTTCACCTTGCGGACACGCACAACTGATTTTGCGAGTTGGTCGAATTGGCAGGAATTCCCTGATACAAATAGTGGCGGGGGCCGTTACCCAACCTATGCCAACGACAATGGTTATGTTGGAACCCTCTTCAATGCGGGCAACACCGGTGGCGGATGGTGGCATGTTTCGACGAACAACGGGGAAACATGGAGTAATCCCTCTTTGAATGTCTATCCGCCTTCACCTCCAGGCCGGGAAACGGCACAGGGCAATTGCCGCATCTGGGTGAGCAGTGATTTTATCTGGGATGGGAACACGCCGCTGGGAACAATGGGTGAACAAACCGTGAATCAAACCGGGAGAAATAATCAGGGTCGGATTCTTTTCTGGAGTCAAGCAGCGGGTATCGTTGATGTTGCTGATTCGTCGAATGTTCCCGGTTATGTTTACCCGCTAAATCTGGGCCAGTCCAACCATCTCACGATGGGATGGTCAACGATTGCCAAATCGGGCAGCAGTCTCGTGATTGTTTTCCACGCATTCACAGCAGATACATCCGCTGCAGGATTCAACTACGGCGATTTGTTCTACTCCATCTCAAACAACAATGGTGTATCGTGGAGTACGCCGGTGAATCTCACAAATACCCCGAGTCTTGATGAACGCTATCCAAGCTTGTCACGCTGGAATCCACCGGGGTTTGTGTACATGACGTGGCAGGAGGATACACAGCCGGGTTCTGCGGCATTCACGGATTTGGCTCCTCTGTCGCGAGCCCGCCAAGTATTCTACAAGTTCCCAGTTCCGACATTGAGCGTTGACGAAAACGGGATGCCCGGCAATTCGTTCAGGCTGAGCCAGAACTATCCGAATCCGTTCAATCCTTCAACCAAGATCGATTACACGGTGGCGCAGGCAGGACTTGTCAGCATGAAGGTGTACAATCTGCTTGGCCAGGAAGTGGCGACACTGCTGAACGAGAACCTCTCTCCCGGCTCGTACCAGGTAACGTTTGACGGGGCGAAGCTGCCCAGCGGAGTGTATGTGTATAAAATGTCGGCAGGCTCGTATCAGGAGTCGAAGAAGATGGTATTGATGAAGTAATTGGGACATCAACGCCACACATCTATATAACTGTCCGCACGCGTGCGGTAACTGTAGAGAGGCTTGAGCGATCAGGCCTCTTTGTATTTTGGGGAGATTTTTCTTGCATCTCTCGCTGTGCATTGCTAAGTTAATAACACGCAGTCAAACTCCCGGATCGCATCAACACCCCACTCTAACCTTGACCTGTTTTTCCGGGATGACGCAAGGCACGCAGGGAAAGGGTAAAACATATTTCGATGTAAGGGGTTCATTCCTCTCAATTACAATCAAGTCGGGTAGTTGTTCCACACTTCACACTGAGGAGTTGTGAAAGATACTATGGCCTTCTTGTCTGCACGCTTGCGTTCCCGGCCTCAATCCGGGATACACGTACATATCTCACACCTACACTTACATTCATCTCAGCATATTCATGGAGGAATCATGAAGAAAGCTCACGCATTGTTCATTTTTTCTGTCCTCGTTCTTGTGCTGCTTGCGCCCGTCACAACAGGGTGGGGGCAGTTCACGAACGGGAATATCGTCATACTCAGAGTTGGCGACGGCTCGGGGGCATTAAGCAGTAACGCCACCGCCGCTTTTCTGGACGAGTACACAACAACGGGTACGCTCGTACAGACCGTTGTCATTCCGTCGTCAGGGCCGGGAAGGGTGACCCTCTCCGGTTCGGCGACCAGTGAAGGAGGGATGACACGATCCACGAACGGGCAATACCTGTTTTTTACCGGCTATGACAGGGATGCCGGAACGGCGGGCGTAACAACGGCATACGCCGACACGCTGAACCGTGTTGTGGCACGGGTGGATGCGATGGAAGTCATCAACGCCACCACCCGATTGACGGATGCGTTCAACGGAAGCAATATCCGCAGCGCAGTTTCGACGAACGGTACGGATATCTGGGTTACCGGCAACGGCGGTTCGGGCCAGGGGACCTCGGCGGGTACGCGCTATACAACCCTCGGCTCGACAACAACAACGGGCCTTCATACCACCACAACGAACATGCGCTGGGTGAATGTCTTTAACGGGCAGCTGTACACCTCAAGCGCAACGGGCGCGAATCTGGGTGTAAATACGGTTGGAACGGGCCTTCCGACAACGGATGGCCAAATCGTGACTCTGCTACCCGGTTTGCCGACAACCGGCACGCACAGCAACTACGGCTTCGCCATCAGCCCTGACGGCAACACCATGTACATGGCGGATGACGGAACAGTAGCCAACGGCGGCGGCATTCAGAAATGGACGCTCAGCGCAGGAACCTGGAGTCTGGCCTACATTCTTTTGAACAACGGAACAACCACAACCTCCATTCGCGGACTGATTGTTGATTGGAGCGGCGCGAATCCCGTTATCTATGCAAACACCTCCACCAGTGTGTTGATTCAGGTAATCGACACGGGGGCGGCGAGCACAGCGACGACACTTGCAACAGCAGCCGCAAGCACCGCGTTTCGCGGAATCGCGTTTGCACCCGTTGCGGGATCAAGCGCAGCGGTGAAGACCATCAACAATACGATTCCGACTGGCGGCGATAACTACAATTCATTCACCGACGCCATCACAGCCTTGAACGCGGGTCCTGTTCCGACAGGAGGCATTATTTTCAACGTCAGTGCCGGACAGACATTCACGGAGAACCCGCCTGAAATCACGGCAAGCGGCACTTCTGCCGATCAGATCGTCTTCCAGAAGAGCGGCGCAGGGGCAAATCCCAAGATCGTTCCGTTAACCCCGGGAACGGTTGCTTCATCAACAACGATTGGTAATCACGGCGACGGTATCGTCATTATCAACGGCGGCGATTACATCACGTTCGACGGTGTAGATTTGCAGACCGACCCGACATTTACTGGCGTCGGCATGATAGAGTACGGCTACTACTTGAAGAAATTCTCGGGCGATGATGCCTGCAAGAACGTCACGATCAAGAACTGCACGATTACGTTGAACAAAGCAGCTATCTATTCGTTCGGTGTAGGTGTTACCAATATCTCGGGAACAACTAACGTAACGGTGACCTCCACAGGCGGCCGCAGCGAAAACATCAAAATTTACGGCAATACGATTTCAAATGCCTATGGTGCTGTTCTGTTGCGCGGATTTGCTCACACAACCGCACCCTACGAATTCTTTGACAACGGAAACGAAGTGGGTGCCCCGTCCAACGGCAACTCAATCAGTGACTTTGCAGGGGGTACGACCATTGCTTATGCCGTGTATGGCATCTATCAGGATTCTGTTTCCGTCAGGAACAATACGATTACGGGCGGTTCGGGAGGTACGGGAACAGTTTATGGCGTATTCTTCGGTGCTGGTATCAACACCGATGTAACAATCGACGGGAATACCATGTCGCTGACGAATGAAGGAACAACGTCGCAAGTGGCGTGTATCAGTCTGCAAACGGGCTCAACGACCGGCACCACGAACACCCAGACCGTCACAAACAACACGCTGAGTGTCAACCGGACGGGTACAACGACCGGAACGATTTATTTCTTCTATGCAACATCCAACTATCCCCAGAACCTTGTTATTGAAAATAACAACATGGGGAACAGCTCATCGCCGGGTACGGGGGCGGTGTACGGAATCTACCAAATTAGCAACCCCGTGAACCTTCGAATCCGGAACAATATTATCAGGAACATTGCATCAAACTCCGGCTCTCTCTATGGCATTAACCTCTCCTCGGTTACGACTGCTCAGAATACGGAAATCAGCGGGAACCTGATTGACTCCCTTGTGACGGGAGGAACTTCGGGAACGGCAACCGGGATCAATGTGCAGACCGGAATCGCATACCGGATCTTCAATAACACCATCCGGAACATCGTCACTACGGGCACAACCACGACGGCGACTGCATTCGGCATTACACGGCTCGGCACATCCGACAGCACGTTTATCTTCAACAACTACATCTCAGATATCCGGGCAGAAAACTCGATCGCGACCCATGCAATCGCGGGTATCAATGTCACGGCAACGACGACCACAAGCTACATTGGCGTCTTCTATAACACCATATTCCTGAATGCCGCAAGTACATCCACAACAAACTTTGGAACGTCGGGCATTTTCATGAATACCGGCCCGATATCGGATTTGCGGAACAACGTGGTCGTGAACCTCTCGACGCCAGGCCCGACAGGCGGCGGAACAGTTGCGTATCGGAGGTCCAGCGCAACGCTGACGAGCTACGCGGCCGAATCGAATAATAATGACTTCTATGTCAATACTGCCGCGGGTGAACGACGCTATTTCTATGGTGAAGGAACAACGGCGGGTGTTGCAAACGCCGATTCGAGCCTCGCGGCGTACAAAGCTCGTGTAGCGCCGAGGGATGCGTTCTCTATCGCGGAGAATCCGCCGTTTATTAATGCGGCAACACCACCGTACAATCTGCATATCAATCATTCAATCATCACACAGTTGGAAAGCGGCGGAACACCTGTTGCCTCACCGATTGCCGTCACGGATGACTTCGATGGTGATATCCGTAATGCAACAACACCTGACATCGGTGCGGATGAATTTGCGGGGATGGGAGCAGACCTGACGCCTCCATCGATTCTCTATACTGAGTTGGATGATGTTCCTTCCGGAACAGTGCAAGTGCTTGCCGCCGCGATTTCGGATCCTTCGGGTGTACCGACGACCGGAATCGGACTGCCGGTACTGTACTGGAAAATCAACAGCGGCGGAACCTACACGGGAGCGACAGGCACATTTGTAAGCGGGAATGATTTTACGTTCTCGTTTGGTGCCGGGACTGTCGCGGGTGATACCGTTTACTATTTCATTGCTGCTCAAGACAGCGTCAACAATGTGGGTGTTTTCCCTTCGTTTGGTGCCGGAGGTTTCACTGCGAATCCGCCGGCGGCATCCACGCCTCCGACAAATCCGAGCAGCTATAGGGTTTTGGGAACGATTGCAGCGGGAACGTACACAGTCGGTACAACAGGCGGAACCTACTCCAGCTTGAAGGCGGCATTCGACGCTATCAACGGAGCGGTGCTGGCGGGCAACGTCACTCTTTCCATTCTCAACGAAGGAACAACCGAGCCTGCATCGGCTGAGCTGGATCCGGTTCGCTACGGGGCTGGCGGTCCGTTTACGATCACCGTGAAACCCGCGGCGTCGGCAAATCCGGTGGTTTCGGGCGATTTTGCCGGCTTCTTGCTGAAGTTCAACGGAGCGGATAATGTCATGATAGATGGTTCGAACTCCGGCGGCTCATCAAGAGACCTGACTCTTGCAAGCATAACGCAATCCACCAATTCGGGCGTCATCTGGGTGGCAAGTCTCGGCCCCAACGCCGGAGCCGAAAACATCACCATCAAGAACACGAAGATTGTTGGAGGCAGGAACGATACCACCAACATCATGGGTGTGTACGCGGCCGGACAAACGATTACCAGTGCGGGAACAGGGGCGCATAACAATAATCTCGTTATCGACAATAACCTGTTCGAGCGGCTGCGTTTCGGTGTGTACACACGTGGCGTTGCCACAACCGGGATTCAAACCGGGCTGGTTATCAGTAATAACCTTATCGGTTCGGAAGTAGCCGGAAGCGAGGTCAGCTACCGCGGCATCGAAATCGGGAACACCGATTCGGCGATGGTTGAAGGCAACACGATCTTCAACGTCATTCAGGCTACGAACCTGGCGGTTACCGGCATTCATCTTGACGTGAACGTGAGCAATGCCACGATTGCAGGTAACACAATCAGGAAACTCCATTCACAGTTTGCCGGTACAGCGGCCGGTGCTGTTGGCATCAACTTCAACACCGCCACAGGCTCGACAAACAATCTGGTTGCCAACAACATGATTTCCGACCTGCGGAGCAACGGAGGCGGAACAAGTACGCTGAGTAATCCGTACGGCATCCGCATTGCAGGCGGAACAAACCACAAGATATACTACAATAGCGTCAGTCTTACGGGCTCGTTCTTCGGCACCGGGACGACAAACCTGAGTTCGGCATTTATTGTTACCGTCTCCACGGCGACCGGACTTGATATACGCAACAACATCTTCTCCAATTCACTCACAGGAGAAGGAACAAGCAAAGCGTATGCAATCTATGCCGTGAGTACGGCAACGACGTTCGGTACGATTGACTATAACGACTATTATGTATCTGGGCCGAACGGTGTTCTTGCCCGCCAGGGTACGACGGATGTCCCTGACCTTGCGGGATGGAGAACGTTTACGGGTCAAGATCTGAATAGCGTCAACGGCGATCCGTTCTTTGTGAATGCGGCATCGGATCTTCACATCGACCCGACACAACCGAGTGTTGCAGGTAATGCGGGCACGCCCATCGCTGCCATCACGGTTGACATAGATGGCGATACACGTAACGCTACAACACCCGACATTGGTGCAGATGAATACACTCCCGGCACTCCGGGTTTGGTGTTGTTTGAAGATTTCGAGAGCGGCGTCTTCCCGCCGGTAGGCTGGTCGACGTA
>JAHBUR010000037.1 GCA_019637975.1 Bacteroidota bacterium
CCGGACTTGATTTGAGTGAGAAGAAGCTGACTCTCCCCCTTATCCATGCGTTCACCAAAGCGCCGAAGAAAGAGGGGAAAGAAATCCTCAGCATGATCAAGAACGGCGGAAAGAAAGCCAGCCCAAAACGCGTTCTTGAGTTTGTCGAACGAAACGGCGGAATCGAGTACGCGGAAGAGAAAGCCCGCAACTTCTCGGCACGGGCAAAGGAACAAATTGCCTCCTTCCCTGACACGGCGAGCAAGCAGGCACTGGTTGCCTTTGCCGACTTTGTTGTAGAGAGAGAGAAGTAGACCTACGTATCGCGCGGGCGAAGTGTTCGGACAAGAGGGATTGTCAAAAGCGATATCGCCGCCATTACGGCAAATGCAATCGGGTAACCGAACGCCGGAATCATCCTGCCGACCACCAATGTCGCCCACGATTCGCATCCGTTTGTTGCCCCCATGTAGGTACTGAATTGCGTTGCGCCGAGCCGAACATCGGTGATATCCATGAACAACGCATACGATGCCGCCGTGAACATCCCGATGCAGACGTAGAGTAATGAGAGAAGAACGACATATTCCCAACCGCCACTTCCGTTCGTTGCAGCATCGAACAACGAAAGAGTGAAGATGCACGCCGCAATGGCAACAAGAAAAATCATGACAGCACGGATTCTGCCGAACCTATCCGAAGCGTAGCCCCCGAGCAACGCGCCTGCCACCATTCCGGCAACAACCGGAATTCCGAAAAACCATCCGACCTCAGCTATCGAAAAACCTCTGTCGACCAGGAAAGGTCCGGCGACGGCGCCGACTGCTTCAAAACCCGCGCCTGCCACGCCGGCAAAGAGCAGTCCCACCCATGTGGATTTGTGAGCCACCACTTCACGCAAATTTATCAGAAAGGAAGTACGCCGTTCTGCAAATCGTTCTGAGGTTTGAGGAATGTGAAGATCGGGCTTTGCAGCAATCACCAATGCCATCGAAAACCAGATCGCCCCGACAAGCAGAATGATAACTCCGCCCTCTCCGATCCATTCAGCCGCGAGAAGCGCGCCGCCGCCGAACAGCGCCCGTCCACCCAACATACCCGTTTGCATCCAGCCATTAAGCGAGCCGCGTTCCGTGGATGGAACGGTTGCAATCGAAAGAGCGTCAATCGAAGCATCCTGCGTCGCAGCCGTAATTGCATGAAGAATGAGAAGCGGAACAATCAAGCTGTAGTACTCATGGAAGTCAAGAAACGCAAGGGGAAGAAGACAAAGTCCCATGAGGATTTGCGATGCAACAATCCACTCAGGAAGATTCCATCGATGCGTACGCAACACATCCACCAACGGAGCCCAGGCAAACTTGAACACCCAGGGAAGGACGAGAACCGCCGTGAGTGCAGTAATCTCTTCGACAGGAATGTCGGCCGCCCGAAGCCGGGTCGGCAAGGCCCACCAAATGAACCCGATGGGCGCCCCTTCGCTGAAGTACAAAGCGGCAAAGAGGAATTTTCGTCCGGCAGGAGAAGAGAAGAAGTCCGATCCGGGAAGCGTCCGACCCACTATGTCATCTGCTTCACGTCGTACAAGTCGGTACGCCTGTCGTTCCAGTTCAACAGACTTCCCGACTGGCGCTGGCGTTTCAGCAACTCAAGATCAACATCATCGACGATGACTGTTTCGATGTTCGGCGTCGATTCGGATGATACGGCGTCGCGCGTAAAGGGAATATCGGATGGAGTGAAAATCCCGGACTGGGCATACTGAACATCCATATTCTCGACCGAAGGAAGATTTCCGACTGTACCCGCCATTGCAACATACACGTGATTCTCAATGCATCGGGCCTGTGCGCAGTATCTCACCCGCAGGTAGGAATATCTCTCGTCCGTACAGAACGGAACGAAAATGATTTGCGCTCCCCGTTCGGCGGCAAGACGCGACACTTCCGGGAACTCAATATCATGACAGATTTGGATGGAGATCTTTCCTTTGTCGGTTTCAAACACTTCAATCTTGTCTCCTCCTTTCACTCCCCACCAGCGTTTTTCATCGGGCGTGATATGCAGTTTGTACTGTTTGCCGATGCCGCCGTTGCGCTTGAACAAGTACGAGGCGTTGTACAAATCGTCGCCTTCAAGCGTAAAATGCGTTCCGCCGATAATGTTCACATCATACTTCAATGCGAGGCCGGAGAACAGTTCAAGATATTGCGGCGTAAACTCTGACAGCTTTCGTACCGCGAGTCCCGGACGTTCGGGCGGCATGAAGGTCAACAATTGGGTTGTAAGATTTTCAGGAAAGAGAATGAAATCCGCCTTGTAGTCGGATGAGACGTCAACGAAATACTCGCATTGCTTCGCGAACTCGGAAAAGCTTTTGACTTCCCGCATCTGATACTGAACGGCACAAATGCGGACAGCTTTTGTGGGAATGAATGCCCGATGCACGTCGGGTTGATAGTCGAGGTTTGACCATTCAAGGAACGTCGCATACCCCAGCGATTCTTTGTCCGAATCCATATACGACTTCAGGAGGCGCTTCAGCACAAATCCATTCGAGAGTTGCGTTGTAAGAACGGGATCAATCAACGACTTATTGATGACTTTCTCGACGTACTCACGAGCCGTCATCTGATCTTTGTGCTTGACGTACCCGGGAATGCGACCGCCCAGAACAATACGCATCAGGTTTTTTTCGCGTGCGAGCTTCTTGCGGGCCTCATACAGCCGGCGGGCGAGTTTCATCCCCCGGAAGGCCGGGTCGACCATGATCTCGATGCCGTACAGCGTGTTGCCTTCAGGATTGTGGTTGCGGATAAAGCCTGCGTCGGCAATATCTTTCCAACTGTGCCAGTCGCTGTACATCGCAAAATCCAGAATCAAGCTGCTTGAAGAAGCGACGATATTTCCCTGATATTCGATACAAATCTGACCTTCAGGAAAGATCTGAAGCTGACTCTCGATTTGCTCTCTCGTCCACGGCTTCATTCCCGGAAAACATTTCAGCTGCAGTTCGACAATCTGGTCGAAGTCCTCAATCGCGATTTGCCGGACGGTGATGTTCTTCTCGAACGCGGTCAGGTCGATGTTTGTCATGCTGCCTCCGTCGTTGATGGTGATGTGTCGTATCGGATTCGCCAGCAACTATCCATCCGCTATCGCCGCGGGTTGCCGGTTTTCCCTATGTCAGTTTGGTGAGAAGGGAGCCGATCTTGAATCCTTGTTGTTGAACGGGAATTTTGAACAGGCGTGCAGCGTTTTCGTACATGATTTTTTGGCGTTCTCTGGCCGGAATATGCAATTCTTCCATGAACTCAATATAGGAATTCATGGAAGAAATCGGCCAGTCGCTGCCGAACAACACTTTGTCCGGCTCAACTCCGTACGTCAGCATTTCCTGCAATTGTTTGTGCATGTAGCTTTCAAACCGGTCGGTAAAGTTGCCGAGAACAAGGCCTGAGATGTCGGTGTACACGTTGCTGTTTTTATACACGACTTCCATACAATCCCTGAACCACGGACTTCCCAAATGACAAATCACAAAGTTGACATCGGGATGATCAACGGCGACATCATCCACATTCAGCGGGTGCGCGTACTTGAGCTTTCCTTTGGGCGTAAACGTATCTCCGGTGTGAATCATGACAGGCACCTGCATTTCGGCAGCAAGGGCATACACCGGGTCGAGTTTCGGGTCGCTCGGGTAGAACGGCTCGTATCCGGGATACAGTTTCAGGCCCCTTACCGAGCCTTCCTCAAGATAGGGGCGGATGCTGTTAAGATCATCTATTGTATAGTGAAGATAGCTGATGCCGGCCACGATAAAAACATTGTTCAGATTTCGTGTCGCACGCACAGCATCATGCGTCGACGGGCGTCCGGCATTTACTTTGTATGATGTGAGGACAAGCGAGACACTAACGCGATTACGACGCATTTCAAGCTGCAATTCGTCCAGACATTTCTGCAGCGATTCTACTTCTTCGTTGTGATAGTTGTTAATGTGTGTGTGGCAATCGATGATCATGCTTTCCTGTTGTTCCTCCAGATCTTTTCAAGAATATTGGACGCCCATTCTTTCCCACCCAAACCAAAGGCAAGCGCCAATGCGAGACACAGCGCCCCGAACGCTATTTGAAATGCCGAAACAAGAATCTGCCCGCCGATTGACAGTTGTTCAAGCGCAACGGAAACGACAAAGAGCAACAACGCCCATTGCGCTACATGACTGACAAATTCAGCCCCGGAAATGCCGATGTTGCTGAGATACGTAACTGTTACACCACGGACAAAACGAGCAAATAGTGTCCCGAATATCAGCACAAGAACCGCAACCACGATGTTCGGGATGTAAAAGATGATCTTGTTGAACAGTTCGTCGGCGGCATGCAGTCCGAGTGTATTCAGAACCGCAAGCGTCACGGCGAACATCATGAACCAATAGACGAGATTGGCAATGATCGAGACCGTTGTGTACTGTACACCGCCGCGAAGCAGCATGTCTTCAAAGCCTGCTTTCTCGGCAGCCACATCAAGACGAACCATTTTCAGAATTCTTGTTATTGCCTTTCTGAGCACCTTCGCCACGATCCATCCTAACAACAACAGAACGAACGCAACAACAAACTGCGGAAGATGGTCGGCCAACTGCCGCCACAACGTCCTGAAAGCCTCAAGTGTCGCGCTGATTTGTTCGGACATAGAGAACTCCACTGGTAATGAGCATGATGCAGCAATCCCCGCAACAACACCCCTGACCTGACTGGTTAAGGGGTGAAACTCGTGTTTGCTGAACAATATAGCAGATTTACGGTTTTGATGCTCCGCCGAACACACATTTCGGGCACGGTGCAAGATGTGACCCGCCCGCCCGAGTTGCCGGAGCAGTTCGCCTCCATGAGGAACAAGAACTCCCTCAGTGCCCGCGTCCCGCGTATTGTTGAATGCGGTGGCGGCCGCGCGGAGTGGCCTTGCCGGCCACCATCATGCCTCGGGAAATGCGCTTCGCATAACGAGTCGGGTTGTTCCTTCTTTCCGATAGCGAGTGCTGGGGATGGAACACTCCCCCTTTCGCGTTGGCAACGCGACGATCTATTCTGATATTCACGGCAAACTCACACTACTGAGTTGGGCGAGAGAGTTAACCATGCTCTGCGGCACGGTTATCTGCGAGTCTCTCAGCATCGTCGCTGCGCTTTTCTTTGTACGCCTCAACACCCGCCTTGACAGCGCCGACGAGTTTCGTTTCTCTCTCCTCCAGTTTTCTTGTCACCTCACGGAGGTTTGATTTTGCTTTGTCCGCCAGTATTTCAACATCCGAAACAAGCTTTCTGCTTTTGTCACGAATATCCCCGCGAAGTTCTCTTCCGCTCTTTGGGGCAAAGAGCAGGGCGAGTATTGCCGCGACGGCACTACCGACGGCAAATCCCACAACAATTCCTTTTCTCAAGGTTATCGATCGTTCGTATGTCGTCATCATTTCATCCCTCCTATGTGTCTTGTTCAATTGAGGCAGATGTACTGCCGGACAAAATAGTCAAACGGTATTGATGTGTGATTGGTGATGTCGCTGATCCGCAGTGCATACACCGGGCATTCCACAAGCTGGGCAACCTCTTCGGCCATCACGCCGTTCTGGTGGAACTCCCATCCGCCATCGGAGTTGGTTGCCATGACAATCAAATCCGCCGAAATAGTGTTCGCGGTATTGACGATTTCGTCGACGGGATCGCCGTAGAGCAACGTCAACCGGGTTCTCACTTCTGCAGAAACGTGCTGGTCGACGGCATTCTGCAGAATATCTTCATGCCGGTGATCGCTCTCGTTACGTCCGGAGCGCGGCAGGACATACATTATATGCAGCACAGCATCCATCGATTTCGCCAGCACGCTGGCAGTAGCGAGGGCAATGTGTGATCCCTCGTTCAGGTCAACCGGGCAGAGTATCGAGCGTACAGGCATGATATTCCTCCTTTCTTCAAAAGTAACAACAACACAATCGGGCCTGTAGTTTCGCTATTCGGTTACTTCCATATCTAACGTGACGAAATATCCTCTGTTAACACGGAGGATTCATGCATATTCTTCGTAAACTGTTCCAGAAGTCGGAGAACCTCCTTCGGGTTTCTCAGATTATAGCGTGCCCGGGTACTCCCGATTCCGATTTTGATGGAATAGGCATTCTCCGGCATCACGGCAAACAGGTCTTCGTCCGTCCAATCATCTCCTCCCGCGAGAATAAAATCGAACTCTCCCTTCCTGAGGAAATGCTCGGCGGCAGTTCCTTTGTTCACTCCGGCTGTACGTATCTCAACGACCTTGTGCCCGCGCATCACCTGAAGATCAGTGTTGGCGGTAAATGTCGTGAGATGGTCCGTCAATTCCCGCGCCAGCAACAGCCCCTGCTCGGGATCGGCACCGCGATAATGCCAGACCAGCGAGTATTCCTTCTCTTCAACGCGTGCGCCGGGGAGCCTGTCGGCGTACAGTTCGAGAATGGGATGAATGCGGAGCTTCCATTCGTTGGAGTGGTTCTTCAAGAGATTCCATTCACTGTTCAGTTCTTTCACCCATGCTCCATGTTCGGCGACCAATCCGACAGGCAACTCTCCAAACCATTGCTGCAATGTTGCTTTGTCACGGCCGCTGATAATCACAACTGTCGACCCCGAGCTTTCCGCCAGCCGGCGGAGCAAGTTCAGAAGTTCATCCTTCGGTTTGGCAAGCGCCGGATGCCGCACGAACTGTACGAGGGTTCCATCATAATCGAGCAACACAAGTCGCTGACGACTCAAGTTGTAGTGATTGATAACCGATTGACGGGCCGACGGCGGAAGAAGCTTTGCACAATACCGTTCCTGCACTTCCTGTGTTGCCAGCAGCTCCTGTACGAAATCATGAGCCCACCGAGTTACGTTGTATCGCCGGATCCGATCCTGCATAATCGTATTGCGGCGCTGTTGTTCATCCGGCGGCATCTCAAGCGCCTGCTGCATTGCCTCGGCTATCTCTTCGTGATTGCTCGGATTGATGATGATTGCCTCGCCGAGTTCCTTGGCCGCGCCGGCCATCTCGCTGAGAATTAACACGCCGTTCCCGTCTGTTTTGCTCGCAACATACTCTTTGGCTACAAGATTCATTCCGTCACGGAGCGGCGTTACAAGACAGACGTCGCTAACCGAATACAGCGCAACGAGGTGCTCGAACGGCACATGCCTGTATTGGTAGATAATCGGGGTCCAATCAACGCGCCCGAATTTGCCGTTGATCTTGCCGACAAATTCTTCGATCTGACGTTTCATCAGATCATAGTCGTCAACTCCAATGCGGGAGGGCACGACTATCATCACCAGAACAACATCTCCCATCAGACCGGCATTCTTGTCAAGCAGGGTTTCAAAACCCTGCAGACGATTAAGAATCCCTTTTGAATAATCGAGCCTGTCAACAGAAAGGATAATCCGCGGCGGCCCAATGCTTGCACGCAACTTTTCCGCTTCTTGCTTTACTCCCTCACTCGACGCAGCAAGGGCAAATTTTTCAAAGTCGATTCCCATGGGGAATGTGTCGGCCTTCGAAACCAAGTCCGGAGTGTAGATTTGCCCCATGTTGTGCTCGTGACCCAGAAGGCGCAACACGCATTGGAGGTAGTGCTGCGTATAGTCGTAGGAATGAAATCCCATCAAATCGGCACCGAGCAACCCTTCAAGTATTTCGCTGCGCCACGTTCGCGGCAACAACCGGAAGATCTCAAACGATGGAAAAGGAATATGAAGAAAGAAGCCGACCCTGACATGAGGCACTTTTTGTTTCAGCATTTTCGGGAGAAGCAACAGATGGTAGTCGTGAATCCAGACAACATCATTCTCGCTCAGCACTTCCAGTATGCTGTTGCAGAATGTTTCATTCACCTGAACATACTGTTTCCACATCGACTCTTGATACACCGTAAGAGACGGGAAATAATGGAACAGCGGCCAGATTGTTTTGTTGCAGAATCCGAAATAAAATTGACTCATCTCTTCTTCCGTGAGAAAAACGGGAAACGAACGATGTTTCGCAAGCGCTTCCCGTTTCACTTTTTCGTGAAGGGATGAATCAACGGTATCACCGGGCCAACCGATCCACAAATATTCCCGCATATCCTTCGAGTTGCTATTCAGTGAATCGAGAAAGGCCGAAAGACCGGTCACCAAACCGCCGGCGGACTCACGAAATTGGAGCTTCCCTCCCTCCGTCGCGACACGAAAAGGCAGACGGTTCGATACCATAACCAGACGTTGCGCGTGCGTATGCTTTGATTCCCGCTTCATGCTCTCACCTCTTTGTCAATTACAAATACTCGACATCGTTGTTTCGGAACAACGACAGAAACAGCAGCAAATAGTCCTTGATGTGACGTGTAATCAGAAAATTGTTCCGGATGTGTTCACGACCCCGCGTGCCAAGTGCATTGGCAAATTCAGGCTCATTGATCAGATGTTTCATCCAATGCGCTGTTCCCTCGATTGAATGCGTGAGGATTCCGGAATATTTGTGTGTGATTTGCAGCGGAATTCCCCCGACGGCGCCGGCAATCGTGGGCTTCCCTTTCCATAATGCCTCGGAGACTGTGAGACCGAACCCTTCCTTCAGCGATTTTTGAAGCACGACCGTTGAACCGCGCTGCAATGCGTTAATCTCGATATCGCTCGACGGAGGAAGGAAGAGCACGAACACATCCTTGTCCTTATCAGCTTCCTCTTGAACTTGCGCCATGATCGCCGGGCCCTCGGGATCATCAGTGGCACCACCACCCGCGAGCACGAGTTGCATATCGACATGTTTTTTTGCCAGCTTGTACGCTTTTATCACGCCCACCGGGTCTTTGAGATAGTCGAACCGTGATATTTGCGTAACGATCGGCCTCGACCGATCAATCCCGAAGCGTTCAAAGACTTCATTGATCGTCTCGTCGGGGAGTTCCCTGTTTTTGTCGCTAAGCGGATCAATCGACGGCGCGATCAGAACCTGCGGGATGTTCAATTTCCGTGCAAACGACGGGGCCGAGAAAACCGCCGCATCGTACGCATTGACGTATTGTTGCAAGAAATTCCACACGCGGGCGCCTGGTTTGGAAAAATCAATATGGCAACGCCAAACCCAATTCCGTCCCAACTCCTTTCTCTTTTCGATGAGAACAATCGGTTGCGGATCGTGAACAAACACAACGTCGGCAAACGTCATTTCCTCCGCATTGTGCCTGTTCATCGCAATGAAATACTCGAACTCATCGTCGCTTACATCCACAGAAACTCCGTGGAGCGCATTATGAAATTTCTTTGTAATGCTGAAGAACCGTTCATCTCCCTTGATGACATCCCAGCTTGCATTCACGCCTAAATGCTTCAGCAGCGGTATCATACGCGTCAGGATTTCAGCAACGCCGCCACCAACCGCGGTAGAGTTGATGTTTTGCACAGACTTCCCTTCCAGGTGCCTGGCAAGTTGGTAGAGTTCGGATACAGTCGCCTGACCGACAATAGGTATGTACTGATCAATGGTTGTCATATTCGCGTGCCAATATGATGATTCGTTTTCGTAATCCTTCGAGCGTGTGTGCATACGGATCCAGCGAGCGCATCTCGTCCGCTAATTCCTCCATTCCCAAATCGAAAAACCAACGGGAAAAATCGTTATCACCCCGCGCCAATCTGAGCTTCGCATCAAATACGTGATAATAAATCGAGTTGATGCTGATCTGCCCGAGCGCATCGATAAACTCGGAAAGGTTGGCCGCTGTCCGGTCTGTAGGGAAAACAAACAGCCGTGAGGCCATGAAATGAAACTCCTCCCCCGGCGGACTGAATGTCAAGCGCTCCATCGAGTCGAGATGGCTCTCGAGTATGGAAACAAAGCGTTCGCGCAACTCTTCAATCGTATGAAACTGAACGATATCGACACTCGAAAGTTGTTCGCCCAGGACAGCATCCCCTATCACCTCGCTTGTCCAGTACGCAAAATCGTTCGGCGGTTCGGGCGAGAGATAATGATGTTGCTGGAGAAACCTGTGCGTATGATAGTAGATGGATGAATTCGGAACATTCCGGATTCCCTCAAGCAATCCTTGCACGTTTCTCGCTTTGATTCCCAGCAACAAGGTCTGGTCGAGCTTTGTATGAAACTGGAATTCATTCATGCGTCAGTTCTCCTTGGAAATGCGAAAACCGGAAGTCTTCTCTTTCGGCGATGCCACGGCATCTTGCGAGCCATTGTGAAGATAGACAGTCCGGGTCGGGTATGCGAAGTCAATGCCTTCATCTTCGAACCGACGATAGATTTCCAGATTGATGTGTTGCTGGATATCCATGTAGGTATTGAAGTCGGCACTTCCAACGTGATACACAATCTCGAACACAAGCGATGAATCGCCGTACTCTTTGAAATGCGCCCTGTCGAACCGGGCAAGCGGCTGCACTTCAATAATGGAGCGGATCATTCCGGCGACACGGGACAGCTTCTCAAACGGTGTTTGATACGTAATACCGATTGAGAAGACAACACGCCGTTGCTGCATCCGTTTGAAATTCCGTATCCTGCTTTTCAGCAAATCGGAATTCGAGAAAATCACCTGCTCTCCCGAGAGACTTCTGATGCGAGTCGTTTTCAGCCCGATGTATTCGACAGTTCCGAGATATTCATTGACGATAATGAAATCACCGATAACGAACGGCTTGTCCAACACAATGGAAAGAGAAGCGAACAGATCTCCAAGAATATTCTGAATGGCGAGCGCGACAGCAACCCCTCCAATACCGAGCCCTGTAACAAGTGCCGTGATGTTCACGCCCATGTTGTCGAGCGCAAGAAGCAGCACCACCGACCAGATGAGCACTCTTCCAAGAAAACTCATGGCCGTCATTGTCGTGGCGCTTGCGGCATCTTCAGCCATTTTGCGCTCCACAGACTCGCGAATCCATGACGCAAGCAGTTGTGTTGCCCACAAGCCGGTTTGAATAAGCGTTGTGAAGATGACGATGTTCCGGAGCAGACTTTCTCCGGCAGGGGGCAGGGTGACGTACTTCCCTCCGGCAAACAGCGCGATGCCGAGGATGAAAAACCATCTCGTCTTACCGAGAATTTCCGCCACAATATTGTCGATCCGGGTTTCAGTCGTTGCCGCGAATCTCGAAAACCGGCGTGCAACACGTTTGAACATGAACGTGAGGACGGAATACACCACCACGGCCATTCCTGCAGCAAGAAGCCAATCTTGCAGGGAGTTCCCGAGAAAGTTCGTTTGAAATAGAGACATGATTCCAACTCCACAAAATTATACAAGCAGCAGTAGAACGCAGAACTTATCGCCAAACCGGGGTACAGTTTACTTCTTCGTTTTCTCCCTGCGCAGTAACTTGGAGAAAAAGTAAACGAGCATACCCGTAACGATAGTGAATACGGTAACCATGGTGATGATCGCTGCAGTAGTCATAGTACATTTCCTTTCATCTATGAAAGTACTCGAATGGTACGGCAACGGAAGGATGAGTCCATGAACAGCGCTCTGATTTCAGCGCTTCGACTCAGCTCAGCTTAGCGGGGGAGCCCGGTTGGAAAGAGAGGATTCGACCAGAAGAATTTCCGGCAAGGCATTAAGCTGCCGGAAATGAATACAATGTTCCTTTGTGTCGAAGACAACGATTACGGGATATGCAACTTCGACAGGGATATTGCACGGTTTTACCAACGGCAGGTGTCGTCGGGTAACGACAACTTTCTTCGGAACATCTTTGCCCGGTTCCCGTTGAGTATCAAACGAGGCCGGGCCGGAGCCGGTGTACGTTGGCGTTATTGTATGAAGGACAACACCGCACGAAATAGTCAGGTACGCAAAGGCCAGCAGGACAAACGATATGTTTCGCAGAGTTGTCATCTGCTATAAAGTACGATTTTGTCGGAAAGATGCAAGAAACTGAAACGTGCCGGAATGCCGCGACCTGATCAAAGCAAAAAGGCACTTGCATTGATTGCAAGCGCCTTCACGTCGAGTCTCCGTGTTTCAGAACCCTTACTCTGATAGCGGACGAACAGTTAACACCGGACATTTTGCAAGACGCACAACGCGCATTGCCGTACTGCCGAACAGAATCTGCTCAACGCCCGTATGTCCGTGCGTGGCAATGATGATGAGATCGATATTCTTCTCCTCCGCTTCTTTCAGAATTTCCTGATGAGGCTTTCCCAAACGAACTGTCGCATCTGCTTTTACCCTGTTGCCGATTTCTTCCCTGATAAGCGACTGCAGTTCATGATCGCTTTTTGTCCGGATTTCTTCCTCCACTCCCGGCATCACCACCTGACCGAATCCGAGATCTGCCGGATAGATTGTGGGTTCGATGACGTAAACCAAATGCAAACGTGCGCCGTACTGTTGGGCGAGAGGAATTGCATATCGAAGAGCGTTCTTCGAATAGCCCGAAAAATCCACAGGAACGAGTATTTCATTGATAAACTTGGAGAGAGTCTCGGTTGCGGCAGGAAGTTGCTTTCGTGCAGGCTTTTTCAGCGAAGTCCTCCGTTTTGTGGTTTTTGAAGGTGCCGCTTTTTTCTTTCCGGGGGAGTTCTTCATGATTCACCTCCATGTTTGGAGAGTTTCAAACTGCGGCTGCCCAACCGTCGATGAGCAGCCGGCAGTTCAATGTTCTTTCACCACTCAGTCGTTATAGACGTACTTCAGCCAATTGTACGGATCGTTGGCATTCTTCACAACATCAAAGTATTTCTCCTGCAATTGCATCGTAATCCGGCCCGGCTTGCCGTCGGCAACTTTCAGTTTATCGACCGAGCGAATCGGTGTCACTTCAGCGGCCGTTCCGGTAAAGAACAACTCGTCCGCTATATACAACATCTCCCGCGGAATGTTTGTTTCCTTCACCACGTATCCCGCGTCTCCTGCAATCTGGATAATAGAGGAACGGGTAATACCGGGAAGTAATGATGAACAAATCGGCGGAGTAAGAATAACATTGTCCTTGACAAGAAATATGTTTTCTCCGCTGCCCTCACTCACATAGCCGTGCACGTCGAGGGCAATCGCCTCTTTGAATCCAGCCTGAATTGCCTCGACTTTCATTATCTGCGAAAGGGCATAATTGCCGCCTGCTTTTGCCATTGTCGGTAACGTGTTCGGTGCCGGCCTTGTCCATGTTGACACACACACGTCGATTCCGTCGGTAAGTGCCTGCGGCCCGAGATAGCTGCCCCACTCCCACACAGCGATCGTCACATCAACAGGACAGGGAAGCGGATTGACGCCAACATCGCCGTACCCGCGATACACGACCGGGCGGATGTAGCATTCCTTCATCTTATTTGCGCGAATTGTCTGCAGAATCGCCTCTTCGATCTCGGCTTCGTTGTAGGGACATTCAGTTTTGTAGATTTTAGTGGAATCGAGAAGGCGGCGGATATGTTTGTCGAGACGGAAGATAGCGGGACCTTTTGCTGTTTGATAGCAACGAATCCCTTCAAACCAACTTGAGCCGTAATGAATTACGTGGGAAAGAACGTGAATCTTGGCATCGTGCCAATTCACAAGTTTTCCGTTCATCCATATTTTCTCTACTTCTTTAACAGGCATGATTTACCTCGTTCGTTATCCATTTATAGATTGTGACGTAATGTAGAACAATATACGTGTCATGCCTGAATAGGAATTAGACTCCCATCACTGGCATGTTACAACACATAGTCGTACACGCGGTGCGTCTTCCATTTTTTTCCGTTCATCAGTTCCGCACCTCGCACCATCATCACGTTGTCTTCAAGGACCCAACTGGCTTCCCCGTGCGGATAGCCCTGCTTCACCGATCGCGCCCCCGTTTCATAGAACAACACCCCGCCGATACCGGAATTCAAGTACTCCGGCAATACGCCCAAAATCATCACCCGGCTGAAATCGATCTTCTTCTTGAAGAGCAACATCCGTATGATTGCCGGGATCAACCATCCCCTTTTGTTGTCCTTCAGAACCATATTGTAGTCCGGAAGCGTAAGCCCGAAGCCCACGGGGTTCCCCTTCACCTCGGCAATAATCACCAACTCCGGATCGACAATCGCCTTCAAGTCCTTGGCAACATAGTTGAATTCGTCTTCCGTCATCGGTACTTCGCCCCAATTCCTTGCCCATCCTTTGTTATACAATTCACGGATGAGTTTCACTTCCTCGTCGAAGCGTTTCATGTTCAACGGCCTGACGACAACGCCGGTTTTTTTCTTCACTATTTCCGTTACCCGCGTGAGCTTGTCCGTGAAGACTTTTCTGCTATCAAGATAGAACGAATACAAATCTCTCGCCTTCCCGAAGCCGTAGCCTTCAACCAGCTTCTGATAGTACGGCGGATTGTAGCTCATCAGAATTGCCGGCGGATGTTCGAACCCATCGACGAGCAATCCGTATTCATCGTTGACCGACGGACTTGCGGGCCCGCGCATCGCCGCAACCCCTTTCGTTTTCAACCACTGCTTCGCAGCATCGAACAAGGCGTTGGCGGCATCCTGATCATCAACACACTCAAAAAACCCGAAGAACCCGATGTTCTCGTTGTGCTCTTTGTTGTGATTGTGATTGATGATGGCGGCAATCCGCCCGACCAATTCGCCATCGCGTTCCGCAAGAAACAGCTCCATTTCAGCATGTTTGTAGAAAGGATTGTTCTTGCGGTCAATCAGTTTTTTTCTATCCATCAGCAACGGCGGAACCCAGTTCGGATTCCCTTCATACATCTTCCACTGAAGCTTTATGAACCGCTTTTCATCTTTTTTTGAATGAACGGGAAGAATGGCTACGGCTGCGATTGCTGTACCTCCGGATTGTTTTGAAAACTACAACGGGATTTGCGGAATGAACATCTGCGAGCAGAGGATGTACCGGGCTGGAACCGAAACATCGCCGCATCAGGAATATCAATGAACAGTGGTTAGTGAATTACGCCCAATCTCTTGCCAATTGTGCCGAACGTATCGAGAATCTTGTCCAGATGGTGATCCTCATGCGTCGCCATGTAGCTGGTTCGTAGCATTTGCATTCCGTTCGGCACACCGGGGCTGATGAAGGCATTGACGAAAACGCCCGCGTCAAACAACGCCCGCCAGAACACAAACGTGTTAAGATCGTCGCCGATGATGACTGGTACGATTCCCGTTTGACTATCAATGACAGTGAAACCCATTGCCTTGAAGCCCTTGCGCATTTTGTCGGCGTTTGCGATGAGCCTCTTAATGCGATCAGGCTCCTTCTCAAGAATCTCCAATGCGGCAAGCGCCGCGGCAACAGACGCAGGGGTCGGGCTGGCACTGAAAATAAGGGCCGGGCCGATATGTTTGAGGTAGTTGATAACAGGCTTGTCGCCCACAACAAATCCACCGAGCGAAGCGAACGTTTTGCTGAACGTTCCCATTGTCATGTCGACTTCTTTTTCAAGCCCGAACTGGCTCGCTGTACCCCGCCCCCCTTTGCCGATCACACCGGTTGCGTGGGCGTCGTCTACCATGATGCGGGCATTGAATTTCTTTGCCAGCACAACAATATTCGGCAGGTCGGCTATTGTGCCTGTGGTGCTGAACACACCATCCGTCACAATCAGCTTCGGAACTTCAAGCGGCAACTTGGAAAGCACGCGTTCCAAGTCTTTCATATCGTTATGCTTGAAGCGAATGAACTCTGCAAATGCCCCCTTCGCCATCAGGTTTCCCGCAACGATACACGCATGATTGTCGCGGTCCGAAATCACGTACTCGCCCTTTTGCACGAGTGTGGGAATGATGCCTTGCGCAGTTTGATAGCCTGTGCTGTAGAGGAGACATGCTTCTTTGTGGAAGAAATCCGCAAGCCGTTCTTCGAGCTTGATGTGCAGGTCGAGGGTTCCGGTTAAGTAGCGCGAGCCCGAACAGCCCGTACCGTACTTTTCGACGGCTTTGATGGCGGCTTGCTTCACGCGCGGGTCGGCTGTCAAACCAAGATAATTGTTCGAGCCTGCCATGATCATAGGCCGCCCTTCAATCTGAACCACGGGTCCCTCATTTTCTTCAATCGGGCGAAAGTAGGGATAGTAGCCTGCGGCCTTTATTTCGTCGGCGCGGGTGAATGTCCAGCATTTCTCGAACAAATCAACGGGCTTCTTTTCGGCTGTACTCAAATGTGCGCTTTCTCTAAATTCTGGATTGGCGGGATATGTCAAACTGCCGGTGTTTTCTCGCATCGCAAGCTCCTCTTCCACCGCCTTCAGTGCAGGATTGACTCTCAAACTCGTTTTCAATATACTTCAACGGCTTTTCAAAGTCAATCAGACGCAGGATGAGCAAAGTTGTCGGTCACCGCATCCGACTTACCGAAAATCATCGCCGTTTGTTCTTTATTCATCCCAATTTTCTCAAAAATCCCCGTGAAAGTACTTGTCACCGGCGGCACCGGATTTGTCGGCAGCCACCTTGTTGATCTTCTCCTGCAAAAAAACTACAGCATCCGATGCCTCATCCGCAAAACGAGCGACACGAAATGGCTGAAGGACAAGCCGATTGAGTTCGTGTATGGAGATTTGTTTGATGAGAATGCCCTGCGCGAAGCAGTCAGCGGCGTCGACTACATCTACCACTCTGCCGGAGTTACGAAAGCCAAGACGAAAGAGGAATACTACCGCGGCAACGCCACCGGAACCAGAAATTTGCTTGAGGCGACTCTGAAGCATAACCCGAAGCTGAAGCGCTTCGTTCAGATCAGCAGTCAGGCGGCAGTCGGGCCGAGCGAAACGAGGACGCCCATCACCGAAGATCGGCCGGCGAATCCGCTAACTACTTACGGCAAAAGCAAATGGCAGGCCGAGGAAGTATGCCACTCAATGATGGACAAGCTGCCGATAACCATTGTCAGGCCACCTGTTGTGTACGGCGAGCGGGATAAAGATGTGTTTGAATTCTTCAACACATACAAAAAAGGCCTGCAACCGATGGTCGGGTTTTCGGAGAAACTCGTGAGCATGATTCACGTTGTTGATTTGGTGAGAGGAATTGTAATGGCGGGAGAAAGCGGGAAATCCGTCGGCCAGACCTACTTCATCACTTCAACACATCAACACGGCTGGGAGGAGATCGGCGAGGCGACGCGTAACGTGATGAACAAAGGCGCATTACGCATCCGGCTGCCGGAGTTTGTTGTGTATATCATCGCGGCGTTTGCGGAGTTCTTCTCACTCTTCAACTCAAAGCCCGCCCTCATCAACTTCGAGAAGGCGAAGGACATGGTGCAGGATTACTGGACGTGCGACCCTTCGAAGGCAAAACGTGACTTCGGGTTCGAGCAGGAGATTTCGTTGCAAGAAGGAATCCGCCGGACGGTTGAGTGGTATGTTGAGATGAAGTGGTTGTGATTCCAGTCTCGCCGCAGAGACGCTGAGAACGCTGAGGTGTCTGACCTGCCTAAGGAGTTTCGAAGCAAGCAATCCCTTGCGTCCCACCCTCAGTATAGTTATTTTGCTGGCGAAATTTGTTCTTTCACTTTCCCCGACGCAAACTGACCATGCCCAAGGTTCGCCTGGCCGGATTTCTTCTTCTGCTCCAATTTGCGTTCTGCGCATCTGCGTTTTCACAAACCTATCTCTTCGATCATTATAACGTCAGTCACGGACTTCCCTCGAACTGGGTAACCCGTATTTACCAAGACTCACAAGGCTATTTGTGGGTTGCGGGAGATGGAGGAATGTCGGTGTACGACGGCGTATCGTTCAAGGAAATTCGTTCCGACCCCAATACTCCCCTGCCGCTTGTCTGGTCCGTGATCGAAAGCCGCAAATCCCCCGGAACGATGTTTGCCGGCACACACGCACAGGGAGTAAGAAGAATTCGAGGTGAACGAATCACGGGGCTGAGCATCGGCGACAACCCAAGCACAAACACAAGCGGCAAGTTATTGGAAGATCGGAACGGCGTTCTTTGGTGCGGAACGAGTTGGGGAGTTTACAGAATTGAAGGCGATTTGGCGGTGCAGTTCGGAGGAGTGCTCGACACGGGATGGACAGGTATTCTTCACCAAACTCAAAGCGGCATCATTATTATTGGCCAGGAGAGGGCGCTTTTTGAGTACTCACCCGCAACAGGATCAATCACCCGACCGAAGTATGCAACACCTAACAGGCAGTATGTTTCCGTTTACGAAGATTCTGACGGTACGCTGTGGTTCGGGACGGTAGAAGGTGCCATAGTCAAAGTTGCTGGCGGTAAAATCACGGCGCAACTCGAAACGACATACGGCGCTCTCGGTTCCGTTGCCGGAGATCGAGATGGCAATTTGTGGTTTTCGTCCAGCCACGGTGTACTGAAGGTTTCCCGGAAGAACTTCCCGAACAGCGAGATGGTCTTACTCACAAGAGAGAATGGCCTTCAGGAAAACGACATCATCGTTTGCTACATTGACCGTGAGGATAATCTCTGGGTCGGCGGCAGAAGCAAGGGACTCTCCAAACTCGCCTACCGCAACATCTTACGGTTCCAGATGGACGAGCTCATCCCCGATATAATCAATAGATCTGTTGCTGTGGATAGCTCGGGCCATCTCTTCGTTGCTGCACAAAATCGCTTGTGGGAATTCTGGAAAAACAACGATGGCAGTTGGCATCGTTACGCTCACCGTATGCAACCGGTCGGTGGAGGGCGTGAACCAAGGGGACTTCGTGGGGGATATTCCGTTGCCTTGGCGCCTGATGGCCTTCTGTGGTTTGCATTTGGAGAGGGGGGGCTCAGGGCTTTCCGTGTCACGCATCGGTCGGGGCTGAGTTCTGTTCTGGAACAAGTGAAGGTGTTGACGCCCGGCAGGGAACTCCCCGTCGGCTCCGTTCTCGGCATTTTCATCACAAGCGACAATCAACTCTGGTATAACAAACGATCAGGGCCTCTGGTCCAACTCGACTTGTCGTCTGGAAAAATCCTGGACACGCACGAAATCGGAGGTGAAATCCATGGCGGCACCGTCCAATCTATGTGCGAGCTGCCAAATGGTGATTTGTGGGTCGGAAGGTTCAATGGCGGCGTTTCCGTTCTTGTCCGAAATGGCAAGAAGTACATTCTCTCCAGAATTCTGACAACACAAGACGGCCTCATTCATGATCGGGTACGATCCGTTGCAATGCGAAGGAACGGCGATGTTTGGGTTGGCACGCGGTTCAACGGGATTTCCATCTACAGCAACGGTAAGTTCCGCACGCTGGGTGCAGCCGACGGTCTGATGAACAACGCCGTGTGGCGCATGGCGGAAGATGAAGAGGGGCGCATGTGGATCGGAACATCCGTCGGCGTTCAGTACACCGACCCCGATAGCAACGCGCTGTTTCGACATCCGAGACTTTCGGGCGACCAGATTGAGGGAATTGGCTGCATCCCCGGCAAGCGAACAATCTGGACACTGTCATCAGGCGAACTCACGATTTTCGATTACGGAAACGAACAAGGAAACATAATCCCGCCGCTTGTTTCCATTGCCGGGCTTCGCATAAACGGGATTGATAGAGAGCTGGAAAACGGCCAGACATTCTCGCATTCGGAGAACTTCTGCGTTATCCGTTTCAACGGTCTCAGCTTCAAAGATCCTGAGGGATTGCAGTTCCGCTATCGCCTGATTGGTCTCGACACAATCTGGCACGAGCCTACAGGCCAGCGCACGGTGGCATTCGGCTCGTTGCGCCCGGGCAAGTACACCTTTGAGGTACGGGCAATGACTGCGGACGGCACTGAAAGTGACGCCTCCGCAACTCTTGCCTTTGCTATTCTTCCTCCCTGGTACCTCTCACCGTGGAGTATCGGGCTTTACATTTTGTTCGGAAGCCTGTCCGTTTTCCTCTACACAAAAATGCGGACAAGAAAACTTGAGAAACACAGTCATGAGTTGGAGCGGATTGTGGCAGAGCGTACGGCGGAAGTCGTCGCACAGCGCAACCGCCTTCACGAACAAGCGGAGAAGTTGCAGGAGATTGATGTCCAGAAGTCCCACTTCTTCGCGAACATCTCGCATGAATTCCGTACGCCGCTCACGGTCATCCTCGGCCATCTCGACCGGCTGATGAACAAGGACGCGGCAAAGAATTTACGTGACTACACAGTCATGGATAGAAATGCGAGACGGCTTCTGCATTTCATCAATCAGCTTCTCGATCTCTCAAAAATCGAAGCAGGCGGAATGACGCTTCGGGCCATCAACACGGATATTGTCTTCTTCGTTAAACGAACGACAGCCTCTCTTTCTTCCTACGCCCAGCACAAAGGTATTGACCTGACATTAAACGGAGCGCCGCCGGATTCCGCCGGACAAAGCGCAATCTTTGCCTATTTCGATCATGACAAGATCGAGAAAGTGTTGGTGAATCTGATTTCAAATGCTTTGAAATTTACGCCGCACGGCGGAAGTGTGGACGTCTCGCTCTCATCAGGTCATGACGTAGAAGGAGTTCAATGCGTTGAGATTTCTGTGAAGGATACAGGAACAGGCATACCGGCAGCAAAACTGCCTTACGTTTTTGACAGGTTCTATCAAGTTGAAGATTACTCCCGTCCCGGTTATGAAGGGACCGGAATCGGGCTTGCCTTGGTGAAGGAGTTGGTCGAGTTGCATCACGGAAACGTTTCAGTACAAAGCACGGAAGGCAAAGGCACGACTTTCACAGTCCGTTTGCCGCTTGGTGCAGCGCATCTTGATGAGGGGGAGATTGCAAAGGACGATGGAAGAACAGATGTTCCGGATATGCGAGTCCTTCCCGATCTCGACCAACCCATTCCTGAAGAACCTGCCGTCTCCGATTCGCCAGATGAATCGAGAGTTTTGATTGTAGAGGATAATGCCGATTTGCGGAATTTCATTCGCGAGCAGCTTGCCGACGAGTATGCCATCATCGAGGCCGGTAACGGCAAAGACGGTTTGCGGAAGGCCGAAGACTTCATGCCCGACCTTGTTGTCAGTGATATCATGATGCCTGAAATGGATGGCTACGCACTTTGCCGCTCAATCAAGACGAATGAGAAAACGAATCACATCCCGGTCATTCTCCTCACCGCTAAAGCTACTACTGAAAATAAGTTAGAGGGATTGGAATTGGGAGCCGACGACTATCTCATGAAGCCGTTTAACCCTCAGGAATTGCAGGTTCGGGTTCGGAATCTCATTCAACTCCGAAAACAGCTTCGGGAAAAATTCAGCAGCGAGATGTTGCTGAAGCCGACGGAGGTGACTGTTCCTTCCCAGCAGAAAGTCTTCCTTGAACGAGTCACCGGCGTTATTGAGAAACATCTCGCCGAAGAAGAATTCAGCGTCGAAACTCTCGCTGCCGAAATCGGCATGAGCCGCTCGCAACTTCACCGCAAACTCAAAGCCCTCACCAACAAAGGGCCGAACGAGTTGATTCGTTCATTCAGACTTCAGCGGGCCGCCGAACTTATCCGCAAGGATGCAGGCTCGCTTGCCGAGATTGCTTACCAAGTCGGCTTCGGCAGCCAGGCGTATTTCACGAGGAGTTTTGGGGAGGAGTTTGGGGTGAGTCCGTCGGAGTATCTAAAAGCATCATCTCATCCGTAGAATGTCCACTTCTGAATGGAGACTTCATCCGTTTGGAAACCTTGCACATGTAAAGTCAAAACACTATTTTGTGCACGGTATGTCCCGTTCTCTCTACAACTTTCTCGCTGTTCTTCTCACCGCAAACATGTTGCTGGTGCTGGCAGATGTGACGTTGCTGTCGCACCGAAGCGATGTGGGTGGCTCCACGTGTTGCTGTGGCCTCGATGGCGGCGCCAACTGTCCGTGCTTCGAAGGAGGCGCAACATGCTGCACGCGACAAGCTCCGGGAGTCTGTTCGCTGGTTCAGGCACCCTGCTCGCCATTGAGCAGTGCTGACGGCGTGATAGCCCTCAAGATCACGGCCACTCTCAATCGGGCGTTAGAATCGGCTCCCGCTGAAGACAAGGACAGGTTCCCTCATTTCTCCACACCTCATACTCTTTCCGCTTTCTCAGCATCGGTGTTCCATCCTCCCGAAGTTCTTCCCGTTTGAAATTTCAAGCGTAATTCGATAACCCTGTTGCCTCAACGGCATTGCACGGGGATAAATCCATCTGTTGCAATTGCAGAAGGCAGGGGACAACTGTTCATTGTCAATATCAATATCATTTCGATCAGGAGGAAGTATGATTCTGCGCGTCAAAGTCACATTGTTGATTTGCGTACTAACACTGGCGGCTCTCACAGGATGCAAGAAGGATGAGAATCCCGTTACAGACACTACAACACCCGACACGAGAAAAGAGGTCGAGTTGAGGTTTTTCCCGAAGTTCGGTTCGACTCCACTCGAGTTGAACAAACGGTTCATGAATGCGAACGCTGATTCCGTCTGGTTTACAACCCTCAAGTTCTACTTATCAGAAACTGCGCTTGTGGACACGATGGGCCGTCTGGTTCCTCTCGAAAGCCCAAGCCACACCCACAAGATCGCTCACGAAGAAACTCCCAACATCTGGATGGTTGATTTCAGCACCGCAACATTTTCCGCGAACGGCTATGTGAGCGTGATCGTGAAGGGGAAACCCGGTAAATATCGCGGCATCAAATTCAGCGTCGGCGTTCCGTATGAATTGAATCACAGGGATGTCTCGACACAGCTTCCGCCGTTGGGACCGAATTCCGGAATGTACTGGTCGTGGAACCCCGGATATATCTTTCACATGATGGAAGGCAAAGTGGATTCTGCGGGAATGCCCGTGAACTTCCTCTACCATCTTGGCACAGATAACAGGAAGGTCACCGCATCACTTGCGGTTCTAAGCGGAACAGTGAGTGAGTTTGTCGTGAGCGAAACAGCGCCGAACGTCTTTTCCGTGGATATCGATTACAGCAAACTCTTTACTCCGGGAATGAATGGCGCGGCAGCGCTCAACTTGAGGCAGAATCCTTCAGAACGCATGCATCATGTCGGTCCGGCAAATCTCGCCGACAGGATCTTTTTGAATACTGCGGCGATGTTCTCACGACGTCCCTGAGTACCGGAAAACGGGAGGCTCGCCGCGAGCGGGCTTCCCCTGGGTTAATGCCTATGAAAACACTCAAGATCATTATTGTCGCCGCTGTTCTTGCCGCACTCTTCGCGGGTTGCGTCAAGGTGGATGGTGTCGTGGAGCCGGTCGAGGAAACATTTCGCTTGCCGAATTTTCCGGGCTTCCCTCCTGTGCCGGTTCCGGCCCACAATCCCATGAGCACGGCAAAAGTCACTCTGGGACGTCATTTGTTCTTCGACCCACGATTCAGTCGTGACAGTTCCGTTTCTTGCGCCTCCTGCCACAAGCCGGAATTTGCCTTCGCAGATGCAGGAAATCGCACGAGCGCAGGATTTGCCGGCCTTCGCGGTACGCGCAACACACCGGGCTTGACGAACACTGCCTACGGTACCTCATTCTTCTGGGAAGGCGGTGTTCTGACATTGGAGATTCAGGTTGTCTCGCCGATTCTGAATCCGGTCGAGATGAACATGAACACCGATACGCTTGTTTTGAGGCTCATGCAAGAGCCGCGCTATGCAACGCTATTTACCAAAGCGTGGGGAGACTCTCGTATTACTCTTGAGCGCATCACCCATTCAATTGCTGCCTTTGAGAGAACCATCTTGAGTGGCTCCTCGCCGTTCGACAAGTGGACGAGAGGAGACCGCAGCGCTATCAGCGCATCAGCGGCACGCGGCGCCGACCTGTTCTTTGGCGAGCGCGGGGATTGCTTTCATTGCCACGGCGGATTCAACTTCACAGATAATGCGTTTCATAATACCGGACTCGACTCTGTGACCATTGACCCCGGAAGGTACCTCATCACGAACAATGAAACGGACAAGGGAAGATTCAAGACCCCGACCTTGCGGAACATTGCGCTGACATCCCCTTATATGCACGACGGACGCTTTACATCACTTGAAGAAGTTGTCCGACACTATAACTCCGGCGGCAAGCCGCACCCTAATCGGGACATCCTGATGCGTCCGTTGGGACTTACTGAGAGCGAGGTACAGGATATTGTTGCTTTCTTGGAAGCCCTGACAGATTTGACATTTACAACCAATCCGGAGTTACAGGATCCATGGCAAAATTGAGAGGAATGAGGACGACCGTTGCCTCACTACTTGCACTGCTGCTTTTGCCGTCTGCCGGTACCGCATGCGATTTTTGCAACTGTCTCATGGGCATCAATCCGTTTTACAGCAGTCAAAATAGCATCGCCGTTCATTTTCTCTACCAGCAATCGCATCATGCGTCGGTTCTTTCTGACGCAGGGCAAGATTCCGACGCGCCCCTCCTAAAAGCTGCACCGGAAGGAGCCAATCACCTGCATCACGGTGGAACCGGCTTTTCGGGAGAAACAAGAGAATATCGTCGAACGATTGAGCTGGCGTATCAACATCATCTCTCAGAGCACATACTTGTAACATTGTTGGTTCCGTTTTCATTCGTCACTGTGCAATCGTCAACAAGTCTCTCAATCCAGGGAAACGGAGACGCGACGCTGACGGGACAGTATGTTGCGGTGCTTGATGAACGTGCAGGAAGCAAGTTCACGCTATTGTTTGGCGGCGGGGTGCAATTACCGACAGGGCGATCCAATGCCAAAGACAAGAATGGGACTCTCCTCGACTTCAGGCTTCAGCCGGGGTCCGCCTCTGTTGGTTTTGTGCTGACTACTTCAGGATTTTACCAAACGGAGTCGTGGGTCTTCGCAGCAGACATCTTCGGAAAGATGAACCGGAGAAACAGCGCCGGCAGCCGCCTCGGCAATAGTCTTTTAGCTACCCTGCTTGCCAGCAGAGACATTCTGCGCGACAACCCTTCCCTCTTTGCACTCACCGCATCCGCAGGAATCCGGGCTGAGTTCACCGGACAGGACATTCTCACCGGCAACAAAGACCCGGACTCGGGGGCGGAAGTGTATTATCTTAACGGTGGAACGGAGCTCGCCTATGATTTTCTTCGATTCGATCTGCGGGCTCTTGTTCCATTGCACCAACGAAGGTCCGGCAATGCTCCACAAGAGTCAACACGGTTCATGGCAGGCTTGCGGGTTATGTTCTAACAGATGAACCGGATGTCTTGTTGTTGCTATTCGCAGATCTCGACATCCTTTCACTTCGTGAGAAGCATCTTTCGCAAAGAGACAAAGTTGCCCGATTGCAGTCTGTAAAAATAGACCCCACTTGCAAGATTGAGCGCATCGAACTTCGTTTCGAAACTTCCGGCTTCCAGCAATTCATTCACCAACACTTGAACTTCCCGACCAAGCAGATCATAGACCTTCAACGTTACGTGGCCGGAAACCGGAATCCGGAACTTGATTGTCGTGCTGGGATTGAACGGGTTCGGGTAGTTCTCATCCAACCGGAACGCCACAGGCAAGGCACTTTCTTGTCCAACATGCGTCGTCGAATTCACTCCGACAATCATCCGGAGGGAGCGGGATGTATAGTCCGAAATGTAGATCGTATCTCCGCCGGCGGTCGCTACAATCCCATTGGGATTGTTAAACGTGGCCGTTGCAACGGGACCGTCAGCATTTCCGGCGACGCCTGTTCCTGCAAACACAACTGCGCCGCTTCCGTTTAACGGGACTTTATAGATTCTGTTATCCTGCCATCCTGTGGCGTAAATTGCATTGCCTGATAACGTCATGAAACCGAGCCAGCCCGGAATGTCGCCGATCTCCTGCAGTCCTGTGCCAGGTACATATCGGAAGATTTTCCCATCATTGAAATTCCCGATGTACAAGACCCCCTGGCCGTCCCTGACAAGTCCGATGGGCCCGTTCAATAAACCGCCGGAGAGGAAGTCCGATACGCCAAGATTTGTGTCGACCAATGATATCTTGTTTAGATTGTAATGCGTCACAAGCAGACTCCCATCGCTATTGAACATCAACGTAGCAGGGTCCGTGATGGTTAACAGTGTTGAGCTTGTGCCGGCAGGTGTAATTTTGGAGATGGAACTGCCAGAGGCGTTCGGGACGTACAAGTCTCCATTCGGCCCGAATGTAATGCCATTGGGACTTGAAAGTCCGCCAGCAAAAATGCTTGCCTGTCCTGTCGGAGTGATTTTTGTTACTGTTGTACCATAGTAGAGAGACGCGTAAATATTCCCGGCGGCATCGAGCGCGAGGCCGTCATTGAATGTAGAATTGGACACGATTGTCGATACCGTTTGCGCTGATGAAACGGTGCAAGCAATCAAGGTTGCAGCAAGAATCTGCCAAGGTCGGGTCATGCGGTACATCCTCCTGATATTGAATTGATTGTTGATCTTCACGGCGCAATGATAGTCAATCAACAGTCGGAAATCGTTCGGGCTTATAATGTCGGACGAGTTCAGGAAAGGATACCACAAAAAGCCGGGGATTTTCAGCGTCTACGAAGTGGAGGACTGTACAAACTCCCGGGGGGTTTGGCTGGTCAGTTTCTTGAAGGCGGTATTAAACGTGGTCTTTGAGTTGAATCCTGATTCCAGGGCGAGCGCAAACAGGGTCATTGTGGCGAGCTTTTCCTTGGTAGCATTCTTCTTGAATTCATCCACTCGGAATGCATTTACAAAATCGAAGAAGTTCTTCCCGAACCGCTCGTTAATGAGCCTTGAGAGAAGATGGGGGCTTATCCCCGTCATCGCCGACAGTTCTTGAAGCGTTAGTTTTGGTTCAAGGTAGGGTTTTCTCTCTCTCATCACTCCTTCCAATACCGACGCGAGCATTTCGACATTCTCCATACCTCCCGTTTTTACCCCCGCCCTGACCTGAGGCTCGAACGTGTTGAATACTTCCGGATTGCGGAGGATATAATACCCCAATCCGATAATCAGCACCGAAAGGCTGATCCAGACGAGATGGTAGCCGGCGAAACTGTGCAGCGCCTCCGGGCCGAGGAACCGGAGAACAAAGCTGACTGACCAGAAAAACACGCCGACAAATGTTATCCCGAGAAGGACCTTGTAGAAGGCGATTTGCGGCAAGGTCGAGCTGTTCTCGTAACTGCCTTTCTGATATGACCTCAGGAGCTTAAGATTCATCACCAGATAGAAGTAGTTCTGACAAATTGCAATCAACTCCAATCCATAGAAGACATTCTGCAATCGCACGCTTTGTTCGACAAACCCCTCCCTGTCCAGAAACATAAAGGGAAGGATGAGTACCACGAACGCGAAGAGGGGAAGAAAGTGTGCCCAGATACTGATGCGTTGATATGAAGTGATACCAAAGAGTTTCACAAAGTACAGATAGAGAAGCGGGCCGTAGAAGAAGATGACCAAGTCTCCCACAAACAACGCCTTGAACAGGAATAGTGTTGGCTGACTTGCCGTGTACGCATAGCGCCCGAGAAGCGCTACAGAAATGAGAAGGATGAAAATGGCGGCAATGTTGTTCGCTTCCTTGTTTCCCCTTTTGAGACCGAGAATGGAGAAGAAGAGGATGATCCCCTGCAGAGCGCCAAGGAGTATGAGAATTGACAGCAAACTCATGGAAATAAATCCCGAATAATGGTTGAAGTGGGTGAACGAATCTTCTTCAAAGACAGCGAGAAGATAGAGAAATTGGCAAGGTTTGGCAAGCAGCAAAAAAGGCAGCGCCCTGACGGAGGGCCAGGGCGCTGATATCAATACATGATGTGCAGCTACTTTGTTAGAAGCATTTTCTTTGCTGAGATGTGCACTCCCGCTCGCATGGAGTAGAAATATACACCGCTTGAAAACCCCGCGGCATCCCACGCCACTTCGTACGTTCCGGGCTGCTTCGCCTCACTCACGAGTGTTGCGACTTTCCTGCCAAGGATATCGTACACTGCCAACTCCACAAACTCAAGACTCGCAACTCTAAACTCAATTCTCGTGCTCGGATTGAACGGATTGGGATAGTTCTGCGAGAGTTCAAATGATTGCGGAAGTTCTGCAGACGATTCACCGACACCGACAACAACAATCCCCTGCCCTTCAGTCACCGTGTACCGGTTGTTGACGGCAACATTGGTAAACGACTGTTGTAATCCCCGCGGCCACTCGATTCTCAACGTATCAATGACAGTCGCATTGCCAAACCCGAAGTGTACGTTCAGCATGTTCATCCCGTCGAACGAATTCTGACTCGATATTTCACGCACCTGCCACACGGGAGTTCCATTGATAATGGCACGTGCTCGCACTTTCGCCCCGATTGCGGACCGGTTGGACATCACGCCAACGAGACGGATATTGACCCAGGAGTTTCCGTTGCTCAGGTCGTTCCGGAACAGCCCGCGGGCGCCGCTTGCTCCTGTAATCATCAGGTCGATGTCGCCATCGTTATCGTAATCACCCGCAGCCGCCCCACGGTGTTGTCCGTTCACCGAAACTACTGACAGAGTGTCGACCCGCGTAAATGTGCCGTTGCCGTTGTTCCGGTAGTAGCGATTCGGCTGGTTGGCTTCATTCGTGACGAGGCAATCGAGGTCACCGTCGTTGTCGAAATCCGCCCAGACATTTGCCAGCGAGACGCCGATATCGGAGGCAATCGAGCCAACCTGCGCAAACGTCATGCGCGTGAACGTGCCTCCATCGTTGCGGTACAGGTTGTTCGGGATCGTCGAATTGTAGTTCGTAAGATACGCATCGAAGTCGCCGTCGTTGTCATAGTCGATCCAATTCCATATCTGGCCGTCGACAGGATCGGTCGCAATCGGGGAAGTCGTGATGCGTGTGAACGATGCGTTCGAGGTTTCCGTCAGCCAGTTGCGATACAGATTATCGGGGGCGAGTGTTCCATTCGCGGGCCCGCTGCCGATGAAGAGGTCGATGTCGCCGTCGTTATCGTAATCCGACCAGGAAGGCACCGTGTAAGGCCCCAATCCCATCGTGATCACTGTGCTATCGATCCTGGCGAATGCCCCGTTGCCGTTGTTTCTGAAGAGTCGGTTCGTACTGTCGATTCCGGCAAACCCGTTCGCTGCCGCGATCACCAGATCGACGAAGCCGTCATTGTCGTAGTCTCCCCACGCACACGCCCATCCCTTGTTGCGAAGAGTGTCGCCAATCTCGCCTGTTGTGATTTTTGTGAACACACCGCCGCCATCGTTCCTGTACAGAAAAGATCCGCGCGGGTTGCCTGCGGCGATGAAGCAATCAATGTCGCCGTCGTTGTCATAATCCGCCCACGAGTTCCCCAATGCGGCTCCCTGGAAAGTGATCGCATTCGGCAGCCCGATGAAGTTCCCGTTGCCGATGTTTTGATACAACTGACGTCGTGTGACGAACATATCCAGAAGCCCGTCATTGTTGAAGTCAATCCAGCTTGCGCCCTCGTACGCAGCTTGCGCCGGGTCGGTGACAATCGGGTTTGTCGGGTCGGTCACCTGGACGAAAGTCTGCGCGATCCCCGCCGCAGTAACCCTGAGTATGCATCCAACGGTCAAGAGTATCCATAGCTTCATGTACGCCTCCTATTGTTTTCTTTGAATAGTGAATCTTCCACAACACCTAACGAGTGAGCAGCGCCTTCACCGTCTGCGTAAATCCGTTTGCCCTTGCCCGTATGTAATAAACACCCGATGCAGCCGTCAATCCATTCTTGTTCAATCCGTCCCAAGTAGTGGAGTGTTCACCCGGCTCAAATTCTCCGTCAACCAGCCGTCGGAGTTCCTGTCCCAGTTGGTTATGAACAGCAACGAGAACATGGGACCTGCCCGTCAATCCAAACCGGAGAGTCGTCGTGGGATTGAACGGATTGGGGTAGTTCTGGTGCAGTTCAAATCCTTCCGGCTTTTGCTGATTGGGTGAGGATAGACCGCTGAGCCCGCCACCTTCAATGATTGTGACAATCCTGTTGGGGAGGACATCGATGAAGTAATCGGTCTGGCCTGATGGCCACTCGACGGTAATTGAATCAACAACCGAAGCGTTGCCGAAGCCAACATGCAGGAGGAGATTCTGGCTGTTGTATCCTGTCTGCGCGGCGACTTCGCGCATTTGCCACGCCGGCAATCCGGCGACAGTCGCCTTGAGTCTGACTTTTGTCCCAATTGCCGATGTGTTCGACGCCGTGCCTACGCATTTGATGGTGAGCCATGAATTCGAGTTGCCGTTGTTCTTGTAAAGAAAATCCCGCTGATTCAACCGGTTGGCGACGAAGAGATCGAGCGCACCGTCATTGTCATAGTCGGCGGCCGAACATCCGAACGAATTCGCGATTGTATTGACGATCTCTCCTGTCGTAACTTTGGAGAAAGCAAACGCCGGCGGACCGGAGTTCAGGTAGAGAAAATCAGCCCCGCCATCATTCGCAACAAAGAGGTCAAGATCGCCATCGTTGTCCACATCGGCCCAGACGCTTCCAATCGAGTTGCCGCCGCCGTTCGAGACAATACCGGTGTCGATAGGTACGAGAGAGAAGTCCGGCGGGCCGCTGTTGCGGTACAGAATGTTGTTCTGCCCGAGGAAGTTTGCGACAAACAGGTCGAGGTAACCGTCGTTGTTGAAGTCTCCCCAACTGGCACCGAGTGTCGCGCGCGCATCGAGGAGTGTTGTCCGGACAAAATACCCGTTGCCATGATTCGTGAACAGATAGTCGTTCTGGCCTCCGGCATTGCCAAGAAAGAAATCCGGCTTGCGGTCGTTGTTGTAGTCGGCCCAAACGCCGGCAATGGAAAAATTGCTGCCGTCCTGCACAATTGTCCCGGTATCCGCACGCGTGAACGTATATGTCGGCGGGCCGCCATTGTAGTAGAGAAAATTATCGGCCTGAAAATTCACCACAAAGAGATCGAGGTGGCCGTCGTTGTTGATATCCACCCACGAACTGCTGTTGGAGTTTGCAAGATCCGTGGCCGGGCTTCCGGTTGTGACTTTCACAAACGACGTATCACCGTCGCCGACGTAGAGAAAATTGCCGAACAGCGGCCCCGATGCCGGCTGACGGTTGGTGATAAACAAGTCCAGGTTTCCATCGTTGTTGAAATCTCCCAATGTTCCGCCGATGGACGAGCCGCCATCCGCAATCACCGGCCCCGTGGTCAGTTTTGTAAAGCCGCCGTTGCGATTGTTCAGGTAGAGGCCGTTCTGTTGGTCGGTGAGATTGCCGTGCGGCACAAAGATGTCCAGGAACCCATCGTTGTTGAAGTCACCCCAACTTCCACCGCCGCTTTCGAATTCATCGGTGACAAGAGGGTTCGAAGGATCCGTGATTTTGGTGAATGTCTGCGCGGAGATCGATGTTGCAATCAACATGCCGCCGGCTGTTGCCAACAGGTTGAGAATGCCCTTGCTCCTTTTCATTCTTTTTCCCTTCAAGGTTAAGATACCGTTGTGCCAATGAATAGACGCAGCTATCTCGTGAGTACAATCCTGACTGTTGTACTGAACCCATCGGTTCTTCCGCGAACGTAGTACACACCTGATGAGACCGGCAATCCGTTTCTGTTCATCCCATCCCACACCAAAGAATGCTCCCCTTGCTGAACATCTCCATCAACAAGGCGTCGGATTTCCTGTCCGAGTTGGTTGTGGATTGTAATAAGAACCCGGGATTCGCCTCGGAGCTCAAAGCGAATCGTTGTCGAAGGATTGAACGGATTGGGATAGTTCTGATGCAATCGGAAGCCGGCAGGCAATTCTGCTGCATTGCCCTCTCCCGCCGATGTCACGCCCGCGTCAAGGGCTTTTGTTTTCCATGCGCCGCGCCCGAGCGTCGAGATCCGCAGCGTTCTATCGAGCGGGTGGTAGTGTATGTCCGTCGCATACACGAGCGGCAGTTCATCGTTGAACTCAAACCATTCCGCACCGCCGTTCGTCGTTGCAAACACCCCGAGGTCTGTGGCAACATAAAGGTGGTTCGATGAGTACGGACTGACGGCAATGGCGCCCATCGTCACATCAGGGAGGTTTGAGGTGATATCAACCCAGGTGTCGCCAAAATCCGTTGACTTCTTTATATGGTCTTGATTCACAGAGGCGCTATTGCGAACCGCATACAGTGTTCCCGATACTGACGGATCGACTTCAAGATCAACAACTCTCCACGACGGGATAGAAGGGTGTGTAATTGGAGTCCACCCCGTTCCGCCGTCTGTACTTCTCCAGACTGTCCAGGCGGTGTTTGTGTAGGAGTGCGCATAAAACAGATCCGGATTCTGCTGGTCTATGGCGATCGTCCTGACGTTCGGAACATCGGCGATCGGGCTCCAGAGCGAACCGCCGTTCGTTGTCCTGAAGATTTTTGTGACGCCGGAACAGTACAGAACATTCGGATCAAGCGGATGCATGACGAGCGGGGCGACAATCGGACCGGACTCCGCCATGCCGTTGTTGATAGGAAACGTGTTCGTCCGCCAGTTGGACCCGCCCGTTGTCGACTTGTTGTGATACCCGAAGAAGAAATCGCCGTAAAAGATATTTGTATTCGTTGGGTGAATGATGACCGCCATACCGTCATTGGCTGACCACCTGTACCAACGTGTATTTCCACCGGAAGAGTTGAGCCACTGAAGTCCGTGATCCTGGAATCCTGCAATCACAAGATTTGTGTCGGAAGGCGCACTGGCAATCTTGTAAAGTTGCCCGGTAACCAGGTCTTTGTTGACTTTATTCCACCACAATCCTCCGTTCGTCGACTTCTGCACTCCGCCGTCGTTGAACACGTAGATTGTGTTCGGATTGGTTGGATCGAAACCAATATCCCATTGGTCAACATACGTGAGGCCCGCGTTGCTGTATTGCAGACCGTTCGATGTCCAATCGTGCCACGTCCAACTTGCACCGCCGTCGCTCGACCTGAACAACCGGATGCCTCCGAAGAACAACAGATCCGGATTGTCCGGCGAAACACCCAGAACATTGTTGAGCCATCCTTGACACACGTTCGTGTTTGGTGGAGGATAACAGAAGACGTTCGGCGTACCCGCCAGCAGATTCCATGAGTCTCCGCCATTTGTGGATTTGTACAATCCAAGCAAGCTGCTATTCGACGCGCCTGAGAGTCCCGCGTAAAGAACGGAGGGAACCGAATGACACATGGCGAGACTCGTCAAACCGATTGTCGCTCCGACCGGCAAGCCATTCTCCATGCGCGCCCAGGATGCTCCAGCATCTGTTGTCCGGTAGATGCCGTCCGCCTGAAGCGCTGCGTACATGATGTTTGGCGAAGCAGGATTCACAAGAATTGTCGAAGCCCGACCGGTTCTTATCTGCGACCACGTGTCTCCCTCGTCGGTTGACTTCCATATACCATTGGTCGCAGCAAGGTACACGGTGTTTGCATCGCTCGGGTGCCATGCGAAACCAAACATTCCAACGCCGGCACTTGGCGACACCGAGAAGCCTGTCGGTAGCCACGTTATTCCGCGGTCGGTCGATTTCAAAACGCCGACTCCGGGGGCGAGTGAAAACCCGAATTGTTCAAAGATCCCCGTGCCCAGCAGCATCACGTTTCGATTCGTCGGTTTGATGGCGATACAGGAAACGTACAGCGAGGGAAGTTCATCCGTCATTGCTTCCCACGCTTCGCCCCCGTTGGTCGTACGCCACAATCCTCCCGAACCCGCTCCCGCCCAGAGCGTTTGGCTGTCCGTCGGGTCGAACGCGTGGCAAATCATTCTGCCCGCCATCGAGTCAATCGTGTTCGGGCCGATGCTCTGCCATTGTGCCGCGGGTCTCGTGCCGCCCTTCTGCAGTTCCTCGTACCTGAACCGGCGGAACTCGTTCCACCTTCGTTCTTCATCCACAATTCCGTCATCGTTCTTCTTCATTTCGTACAGCCATTTCAACCTGAGGTAGGGATAGTAGCCCGTTCCCTTCATATCCTCCGGCTTGATTCCTTTCGAGAAGAAGTTCCGCTCATAGAACTCATCCCAGTATCGAACTGCCTGCTCACCATTTCTTGGAACGTCCGGGACGAATTGGGCCAGTGCAATTGGTGCAGGAAATGATGAAATGGCAAGAATGAAGATGAAAGAACGCATCTACCACCTCAATTTGAAGTGAACGATGAAACAGAGCAGGTTGGCCTATTGTACTGAGATTGACTGCGGGAAGTTATCCCCCTGTTTGGGGGAAATTGTCGCGATGGGAGATCAGCGCGTCAAATCAATCAGCGAGTTCGTGTTTGTCAACAATTGGCAGGTTGAAACTCCTCACGATTCAGGCCTTCTCAGTGACTTTGTAATCTTCGCGAACGGGAAAGAGAATACTATCAGACAATATGAAATGGAGTGCGGAAGGAAGCACTGAGCGGGATTCGGCTCCCGCGTCCTGAAGATGAATCTACGGCATTGTGTCATTGCTTTCGGGTCTCCACAACAATGGATGCGATCCGCTTAGGCAAGTCGATGACCATTTCATTCGATCGTGAATTGATCCCCCACGTGTTCGAGATGACAGCAATGACCAAATCACTCTCAGGATACACCCACAATGCAGCCTGGGTTCCGGCAAAAGCTCCCGTAATGTGGATTCGTCGCTCACCTGAATCATCGGCCACAAACCAGCCGAAACTCCAGGGTGATTCAACATCACCGTGCCTGATTCTCGCGTAGAAAAGGTCCAGCGATTCCCTTGTGAAAAATCCCGGACGAACAATTGCCTGTCCGAATCGAACAAGATCCTCGGCGGTTGTGATGATGTTTCCCCCACCCATATTGTAGCTATAGTCAAGCCGGGGGACTTTCATGACGTCCGGGCTTTCTTTGTATGAAAAATAATGGTAGAAGCTGTAGTTCTCCGTCCTTTCGGGGATTACTTGGCGGACGTTTTCAAACTCTGTCTGGTTGAGACGCAGCGGTCGGAGAATGGTCTCCTCCACATATTCCCTGTAGGATCGTCCGGAAACACTTTGGATTGCGGCTGCCAACAGGTTGTATCCATAGCTTGTATAGGAGTACTTGCTTCCCGGTGCAAACAGCAACGTGTCGTTTTCAAACAGCCCCAACGCATCAACAACATCAGTATAGTGCCGTGCGAAGAACGACGAATCCCTTTCGCCCCCGACATATGAACGGATTCCGGCCAAGTGCCCCGCAAGCAAGCGAGGTGTGATTTCACGAGCATGTTTCTTCGGAAAAGCGGGTACATAGCGTTGGATGGGAGCGTCAAGATCAATCTTCTCTGTCTCATAAAGTTTGACAAGCGCCGCACCTGTGAACGCTTTGGTTACACTTGCCACAGGAAAGCGTGTCGTTGTGCTGACCGGAATCTTTCGTTCAAGATCAGCGTAGCCGAGACCTTCAGAAAACACGAGTGTGCCTCCCAGAAGAACGGCAGCGCTCAGGCCGACGTTGCGTTGCTTCTCATGAACTTCCTTCAATGCCCCCAGTATTCCGTCATGCTGCTCTTTCGAAAGCACTGGTTGAGTATTCTGTACTCCCTGCTGTGCGAGCAGTAATGCACCGAAGAGTACAGCTACTGTCA
>JAHBUR010000038.1 GCA_019637975.1 Bacteroidota bacterium
TGGATTAAGACAAAAATACCCAAATCCTGCCTTGGTATCACCTGATACAAACCTACGATAGTGCTTTTCTCTCTACAGGCCTACATTCCTTCTGCAATCACCTGATTCCCCTTCAAGTCTTTTTCAGAGATTTTTCTTACATTAGTTTCGAACAAAAGACCTGAACCATCCAACCTGACTTTATGAACTCCTTTACATTCAAAGAAGAAGAATTCCGAACCCGCCATATCGGTCCGAACGAGCAGGAAACGCGACAGATGTTAGACGCTATCGGCGTTGCATCGCTTGATGAACTCGTTGTTCAGACTGTGCCTGCAGCAATTCATTCGAGATCCCCGTTGCAGCTCCCCGGGGCGGTGACAGAGCATCAATTCCTTAATAATCTTGCCGAGCTTGCAAAGCGCAACAAGCTGTTCAAATCGTACATCGGCATGGGGTATTACGATTGCATTACGCCGCCGGTGATTCTCCGGAATATTCTGGAAAACCCCGGATGGTACACACAGTACACGCCGTACCAGCCGGAGATTGCGCAGGGGAGACTCGAAGCGTTACTGAACTATCAGACGATGGTTGCCGACCTGACGAAAATGGATGTGGCAAACGCCTCGCTGCTCGATGAAGCAACCGCCGCCGCCGAAGCGATGAGCATGCTGCACGGCATCGTCTCGAAATATCCCGGGAAGGAACACGCAAACAAGTTCTTCGTCTCCGATACGGTCCTTCCGCAAACGGTGGATGTGCTGAAAACACGCGCAGGGGCCGTCGGGATTGAGTTGGAATTCGGCAGCTACACAAACACGCGGCTGGATGAATCTTGCTTTGGCGCGTTGCTGCAATATCCCGCGCAAGATGGCGGCGTGCGTGACTATCATGATTTCATTCAGATGGCGCATGATGTCGGGGCGCTTGTGGTCGTCGCGGCGGATTTGCTGAGTCTCGTGCTGCTGACGCCTCCTGGAGAATTCGGCGCCGATGTCGTGGTCGGCTCGGCGCAGCGTTTCGGCGTGCCGATGGGATACGGCGGACCTCATGCCGCGTTCATGGCAACGCGCAATGAGTACATCCGCTATATGCCGGGGCGTATCATCGGCGTTTCGATTGACGCCAACGGAAACAAAGCCTATCGCATGACACTGCAAACACGCGAACAGCATATCCGCCGCGAGAAGGCTACCTCCAACATCTGTACCGCGCAGGCGTTGCTTGCCATTATGGCCGGCGCGTACGCCGCGTATCACGGTCCCGAAGGACTCAAGCGCATCGCCCGCAACGTGCACGGATTGACAGTCGCTCTTGAAAAGGCATTGTCAAAACTCGGCTTCGAGCAAGCTAACGCGGAGTATTTCGACACGCTCCGCGTGAAAGTAGGTTCCGCAGTTCGTATCAAGGCAATTGCCGAAGCACAGCAAGTCAACTTCCGCTATATCGACGAGAATACGATCGGGATTTCGCTTGATGAGACAACAACTGCTGCTGATGTCGAGGCAATTATATCAATTCTTGCCGAGGCGGCCGAGATCAAGTATCAGCCGAACGGAACAGACTCTCTGTTCGACGGAATAGGAGTTTCCTATCCGGCGCCGTTTGCACGAAGCGGCAAGTTCCTGACGCATCCGGTGTTCAATTCGTATCACTCCGAAACGGAGATGATGCGTTATTTGAAATCGTTGGAGAACAAAGATCTCTCGCTTGTTCATTCGATGATTCCCCTCGGCTCGTGCACGATGAAACTGAATGCCGCCGCCGAGTTGATACCGATAACGTGGAAGGAATTCGGCAAGATGCATCCTTTCGTCCCTCTCTATCAAGCAAAGGGATACAGGGATGTGTTCCGCTCTCTTGAACAACAACTCTGCGCTGTTACGGGATTTGCAGCGGCATCACTGCAGCCGAACTCCGGCGCGCAAGGAGAGTATGCGGGCTTGATGGTGATACGCGCCTATCATGCCGACCGGAACGAGTTGCATCGCAACGTTGCCCTCATCCCCCAATCGGCACACGGCACAAATCCCGCAAGCGCGGTACTGGCGGGAATGAAAGTGGTTGTTGTGAAAACGGATGCACGCGGAAATATCGAGGTGGGTGACCTGAAAGCCAAGGCGGAAGAACACAGCAAGAATCTTGCAGCTTTGATGGTAACGTACCCTTCGACGCACGGTGTGTTTGAAGAAGCGATTCAGGAAATCTGCTCCATCATCCACAACCACGGCGGACTCGTGTACATGGACGGCGCAAACCTGAATGCACAAGTCGGATTGACGAGTCCGGCAACAATCGGAGCGGACGTTTGCCATATCAATCTGCATAAAACCTTCAGCATACCGCACGGCGGCGGCGGACCGGGCATGGGACCCATCTGCGTTGCGGAGCATCTCGCACCATACCTTCCGGGACATCCTGTCGTGAAGACGGGGGGAGAGAAGGCAATCACCGCCGTCTCGGCAACGCCGTGGGGCAGCGCGAGTATTGTGCTGATTTCGTACGCCTACATCACGATGTTGGGGAGAGAAGGCGTAACCGCGGCAACAAAGTACGCCATCTTGAACGCCAACTATCTGAAAGCGAAGCTCGAGAAGCAGTTCAAGGTATTGTATGAAGGAAAGAACGGCCGTGTAGCGCACGAGTTCATTCTCGACACACGCGAGTTCAAGAACAGCGCCGGAGTCGAGGTGGAAGACATCGGCAAGCGCCTGATGGATTACGGCTTTCATGCGCCGACCGTCTCGTTCCCCGTTGCCGGCACATTGATGATCGAGCCGACCGAAAGCGAATCGAAAGCCGAACTCGACCGCTTTGCCGAAGCAATGCTTTCCATCAGGAAAGAGATTCAGGAAATCATTGACGGCAAGGCGGATAAGACGGACAACGTACTGAAGAACGCCCCGCACACCGCACAGGAGGCGTTGAGCGAAACATGGAATCACAAATATACGCGCTACAAGGCCGTGTACCCGCTCCCCTACTTGCGCAAGAACAAGTTCTGGCCTGCAGTTGCCCGCGTCAACAACTCGTACGGCGACAGGAATATCATGTGTGCATGTCCGCCGGTGGAGGAGTACGAGGAAGAGACGGCTCAAATAACCAAGTGAGCGCCATTCAAGGCCAGACGGCGGTTGTTCGAAATGAGCAGCCGCCGTTTTTGTTTGCTTAGTTTGATGGGCTTCCTCTTTTTCTTATCTTGCTCGTGCGATGAAGCCTATATTCGTTCTGATACCAATACTACTCGTCACCATCCCCGCCCGCTCCCAAGGCGATACGGCTCAGCCCGTTCTGTTGAAATCGTACGGCGTTATCGACACGGTCATCGTTCTCGGCAACGAAAAGACGAAGGAATCGATCATCCTTCGCGAGATGGCCCTGAAGCCCGGTATGGAAGCAACGGTGGAGGCTGTGGAATACGACCGCGGCCGCATTTACAGCACCGGGCTGTTTACCAGTGTCGATATTTCCGTCATCCCCTTCGAGCAAAAAAATCTGATGTTGGTGGATGTGAAAGAGCGGTGGTATATCATTCCGCTTCCGCTGTTCGGGTTCCGCGACGGCGATCCCAAAAAGGCGTATTACGGGGGAGGATTGCTGCACAACAACTTCCGCGGGTTGAACCAGAAGTTATTTGGATCCATCGTGTTCGGTTACAACCCCTCGCTCGCATTCCAGTATTCCGACCCGTGGATCGACAGGGAACATAATCTCTATTTCGGCGGGAGTTTGTCGTTTTCTCGCGTGAGGAACCGTAGCGCGATTACCACTGCCGGCACGGCAAATTTTGATGAGCTTCACTACGATATCAACGCAACGCTCGGTAAACGATTCAGTCTCTACAATACCACGGGCATCAATCTCGGCTATCGCATCGTGAAAGTGACTGAAAGCCGTCCCGGACGAACAGTCTCGGCCGACGGCACCGACAGATTCCTGTACGGCTCGATCAGCTTTTCGCATGACACACGCAATCTTCGCGACTACACAACGCAAGGAACGCTGGTCAATCTGTACATCACCAAGACCGGTTTCGGCGAGTCGGAGGTAAGCTTTACACGGTTCGGGGCAGATTTCCGCCGCTTCACTCCGCTGCCGCTTGAGTTCACACTTGCTACACGGCTGTTCGGCTCGGTGGTGTCGGGTAGTACTATACCAACATACTCGCGTTCATATTTCGGGTATGGAGAACGTATTCGCGGCCACTTCAAGACGGTTTTCGAGGGAGAGAATATTGCGGGAAGCTCCGTCGAGTTGCGCTGGCCTCTGCTGAAACCGCGGACGATCATCTTCGACGCTATTAAACTGCCGCGGGAATTTTCCGTCTGGCGGTTCGGTATCAGTCTCGAACTGTTCGCCGACGCGGGAACGACGTGGTTCAGAAGAACCCGTGTGCTCGACGCGTTCGCGGCGGGCTACGGCGGCGGGATTGCATTTCTTCTCCCCTACGACTTCGTGCTGAGAACGGAATACGCGTGGAACGACATGCGTAAAGGGCAATTCATCATCGACTTCCGCAGTTCGTTTTAAGTTGTGAAAACGTTTCGAGTTTAGAGTTTGGTACTTTACCTGTATGGAGTACTTCTACACACATCCCTCCAACATTTCTTCCGGCCTCCTGACGATTGACGGCGAAGAGTTCCTTCATCTCACGCACGTTATGCGCAAAAAAGCGGGTGATGACATTACTGTTGTCGATGGCAATGGAAACGCCTATCGTTCCACTATCTCGGAAGTGTCAAAGCGATCCGCACAATGCGCAATCCGTCAACATATTCCTCGCTTGCATGAGCCAACTGTTGATGTCACGCTCGCCGTCGGCATCCTGAAAAATCCCTCACGGTTCGATGTTCTTGTCGAGAAGGCGACGGAGTTGGGCGTTAACCGGATTGTCCCTCTTCTCAGCGAACGAACAATTCCGCGTCACGCAAAGACTGACCGTTGGCAGAAGATTGCCATCGCGGCAATGAAACAGTCCGGGCGGTGTGTCCTTCCCCGAATAGATCCACTCGTCTCGTTCAATGATTTTATCGGAACCCAAACGGTGGGAACAAAACTTATCGCTCATGAAAAGACAGATGTCGCAATCCGCACTGCCGGATTCGCGTCTTCAATTGTCATTCTCATCGGACCCGAAGGCGGATTCACAGATGAAGAAGTTTCCGCGGCTTTGCATCATAGCTTCAGCCTGATGAGCCTCGGTGCCCGACGTCTCAGGACAGAAACAGCAGCAATTGTTGCTGTGAGCAGATACGTTTCCTGACACCGTACTTCTGCCTCCCGCCTCCGCTTCGTTTTCCCATCATTTCCCTATCTACCGCCGTGACGATTCATGGCAACTGTGATATCTCACGGGCTGCTCTTGGCTGCCATTCACTTCCGTTGAATCTTTCTACCTCTAACTACTTTCCCAGCAAAGACTTAGCGCCTTACTACGAAACGCCAGCTCGCTGGCATGATCTTGGCAAACAACGCGTATGCTTTCGCTAAGCAAATCATATTCTAAATAGCTTCGCTTTGACTCCCCCACACACAATCGTTTCCACGCGAACTGGAGAAGACCACAATGGCCTGAGAGGCGTGGAAGAAGTGCCGCCAGTGGGATTTGCGTTACTGGAAGATCTGTCCGTGCCTGCATCCGCGGACATTTCCGTACGCTATGCGTTGCCGAAGCCCTCACAAGTTACACTGACAGTTTTTGGTATGCTTGGAAATGAAGTCCGGACCATCACCCGGGAACATCAGGAGGCCGGGTTTCATTTCGCCCGATGGGACTGCCGCAACAAACAAGGAATTGAGGTAACCGATAGCGAGTTTATCCTCCGGATCATGGCGGAAGCAACAGACGGAAGCGAAGTGTTCATCAGTGCCCGAAAGTTTGTATTGAAGCGGGTTTCAACAATGAGAGCCCTACTCTGAGAACATGTCATATGCTGGGGTTCTGTCAAGGCTGGAAGAAAGCACTTCTCATCAGATAGTTGTGCTTGCTCGCCGCTCTCATCGACCGATGGTTGGTTGGCTGTCGGGCGGAGCCTCGCGCATCGTACCCTTCAGAACGGGCGATGCAGAGCAGGCGGGCAGGTGCGTTGAACATCGCAGCATCAGGAAGCAATCACTACCAATCATAAACAATCAGGAGCAGCACCATGCCAGCAAGATTCGAACTGAAGAAAACAGAAGCCGGAAAGTTCATGTTCAACCTCAAGGCGGGCAACGGTGAGATTATTCTCACAAGTCAGGGTTATGCCGACAAAGCAGGCGCAATGAACGGCATCCAATCGGTGAAAGCACACGCAATGAGGTTCGATAACTTCGAACAGAAAGTCGCAGGCAACTCACAGCCGTACTTCACTCTGAACGCCTCGAACGGACAAGTCATTGGCAAGAGTGAAATGTACTCCTCGAATTCTGCCATGAAGAACGGGATCGACTCCGTTATGAGAAATGCCGCCAAAGCGGAAATCGTTGAGATTGGCTAAAATCGCCCCACGCGCACTCATGCCTGCTGATGAAGAAGTTGTCGCCGAAATGTTTCCGGTTTGATTCGGGGTAATATTGTTGGTCTGAACATGGGCACGGTCATGCTCCACCCTCATGCCTCATTCCCCTGAAGCACGAAGGAAGCTGATCGTGCCTTCCAATATCAATTATTGCAGAGTGAGCAGGGTACTACCACGAAGTCCCGTCACGCACGAACGTGACAAAAATGATTGCGGCCATGGTGAGAATAAACACAATGATTGCTGTGCGGTGCTGCTTGGTCATATCATGACTCCTTCCATCTCCCCGACTGAAATGGCCGGGGATTCTTCTATCGGACGTTGCTTAGTTCGTGCTTCAGAAAATCGATAACCTTTACCGGCATAGGATCTTCATCATTCAGAATGGCGAGGTAGAAACTCATCCAATCGCCGAGATGAATCAGGGAAAACATCCGGGTGAGACGGGACTTTCCCTCTGTCCAGACTTCGATGATGTGCTGCGTGTACTCGATGAGAATTTGCTTTGTAATGTCGAGACGCATCGTGACCTGTTTATGATCCTCCTTGTCGCGAAGGAAGATCACCTGCATCTCACGCATCTGTTCCCTCAGCACCTTCCAGCCGACCAGTTCGTTATGATTCATCTCCGGCACAACATGTCCCCAGGCGAGTGACTTGGCATTTTCGGCGATTTGCCCCCGCCACCGTGTATTGATTGCGTCCAGCCGCTCCGTCGCTGAATAGACAACACCGATACGGGAATGGAGTTGGCGGGCAAGCCGCAGAGGTTCGTTCACCACCGATTCGGGATTTGCATATCCGGCGGCCTTCGTTTTGAGCATAGCGATCGTTTCACGAATATCCCGGTCCTTGTTGTGAATCAGCTTGAGCTTTGCCAGCGCAATGAGAAGCGGAAAGAACGAATACCCCAATGCGGCGCGCGGGGACGGCCCGCTCGGAACCTTGATGTGCGGCTGCTTGTGTTTCTTTGCCATTTTCTCTACCAATCCGCCGGAGGAAATGCAGAGAATCTTCGCCCGCCGCTTGATTGCCTCTTTGTGACAGGCATTCGTCTCTTCGGTATTGCCCGAATAGCTTGAGACAATCACAAGAGAGTTCGTGCCGACAAATTCCGGAAGCGTGTAGTTGCGGTTGATGATGAACGGAACCTTGAGCTCATCGGCGAGGAACGTCCGGAGAAGATCGCCGCCGATCGCCGATCCGCCGAGACCGCAAAGAACAATATGCTCAATGGAACCAATATTCAGCTTGATCGAAGTTTTCTTGCCGATGGCAACGGCTTCTTCCACTTGTCCGGGAAATCCTTTGATAAGGTCGTACATGCCGCTCGGGTCGACGCGGCGAATATCATCAAGTGTCATTGCACTGTTCAGGTAGTGAGAGAATTGCGAAACGTATTGCACACAGCTATAACGGCTTGGGCGACGGTACATACAACTTGTCCTGCGATGTATCAAGCGCCTCCACAGGCATATCGGGCAATTTTTCTTTTACAATCGCCGCAAGGTATTCTTTGATTTCGTATTCCGTCGGGAGTGTCAAAACCTTGTCGGCAATTTTCCTGGCATCCTTGAACTTGATCGAGCGGATAATCTTCTTGATTTCGGGGAGAATAGGAGGGGCAACGCTGAACTCATCCAACCCCAACCCCACAAGCAAAATCGTTGCTATGGGATTGCCCGCCATCTCCCCGCACATACCAACCCACTTCCCGTGTTTATGCCCTGCGTCGATAATGGATTTGACGGTACGAATTACAGCAGGATTAAATTCCTGATACAATGAGGCCACCATGCTATTCCCGCGATCGACCGCCAGCAGATATTGGATCAGATCGTTTGTACCGATGCTCAGGAAGTCGGCCTCGCGGGCGAGTTCTTCCGCAAGCACTGCAGCCGAAGGAACTTCAATCATCACGCCGAGTCTCATATTCTTGTCGAACGGGCAACGGCGGAGAGTCAGATCGTGCTGCGCTTGCTTGAGGAATTCCTTCGCCTTCCGGACTTCACCGATCTTCGACACCATCGGCAGAAGCATGCGGACGTTCTTTTTTGCGCTTGCGCGAAGTATTGCACGCAACTGGTCAAGAAACATCTCCGGCCTGTCGAGCGAAACACGGATACCACGCCAGCCAAGGAACGGATTTTCTTCCTTGAGCGGAACCGGTGACATCTTGTCGCCGCCGATATCGAACGTGCGGAGCATAACCGGATGCGGAAACATTTGCTCGGCAATGGCAGTGTATTCTGCGGCTTGCTCGTCTTCCGACGGAAATGATTGCCGCCCCATCAACTGGCCTTCGGTGCGATAGAGTCCGATACCCTGCGATCCTTGTTGAATTGCATACTCCACCTCGTCCTGCAACTCAAGATTTGCAGAAAGTTCGTAGCGTTTGTGGTCGAGCGTTTCAGCGGGAAGGTTGGCAATGCCTTCCAGCTTCTTGTCGAACTCCTTCAGTCGCTGCTCTTTGCGCCTGAGACTTTCGATTGTCTCATCGGAGGGATGAATAATGAGTGCGCCGCCGTACCCGTCCAGTGCAATGCAGTCCCCGGTCTTGATATGTTTGGTTGCCGTCCTGAGCCCCAACACCGCGGGTATTTTGAGCGAGCGGGAAAGCAACGCGGCGTGCGAGGTAAATCCTCCGAAATCCGTTGCGTAGCCGAGAATTTGATTTCTGCTGAAGATGACTGTATCTGCCGGCGTCAGCGACTCAGAGACAATCAACGATTCGCCCTCCAGACGCGAGAAGAGTTTTCGGTCGAGTATGTTGCGGATAATTCTGTTCATCACATCATCAACATCATGCGCCCGTTCCTGAATATACTCGTCTGCCGAATCCGACATGATGCGGCGGTATTTATCGACTTCGTCAAAGACAAGATACTCGGCGTTCTTCTTCTCATTTCGTATCCGATTCCTGATGGCTCCCATCAGTACGGAATCCTGTAGGATCATGATCTGCGCTTCGAAGATTCTTGCGCTTTGCGCCCCCAACTTCTGCTCCGCAAACGAGTGGATTTTCTGGAGTTCTTTTTCCGAGCGAGCGAGGGCATCCTGAAGTCTCTGAAGTTCTGCATCGACTTCATTGTCTGCAAGCGAACGCGGCGACACTTTCGGAACAACTTTGCTGTACAGATATGCTGAGCCGATAGCAATACCGGGAGAAGCGGCAATGCCGGTCAGGATAACTTCTTTGCTTTTTCCTTCTTCAGTAATCATTGTTCATCGAATCCGCGTTCAAATAAACTGACGACGGCATCGCGCGCCTGCACTTCATCCTCACCCTCAAAGCGCAAATCAAGCGTCGATCCCTGTTCAGCCGCCAGCGTCATGACACCGATGATGCTCTTGCCGTTAATTTCCATGCCGTCTTTGCAAATCGTAAATTCGGATTGGAACCGCGCAGCAGTCTTGACCAGAGCGGCCGCCGGCCTCGTGTGCATCCCGGCACGGTTTCGTACGGTGACGGTGACTTGTACCATTCAAACTTTTCTCATCAGCAACATCTGGGAGAACCACAGCAGGGTTTCCTTTGCCCGGCACCGCGGCAGTATTCGCAAGGCTTCCTCTGCCCGCTGCGTGTCGCGGCGAACACGCACACGGGCGGCTTCGATTACGCCTGTTGCACGATAGATGTCGGCAATTCGACGGACTTCATTCCTGCGTTCCTCTACACTGAACACAGGGGAAGATAATCTGCGCTTCATCACTTGCATCAGATATGAACGATCGCCGCCCCGTGATTCTTCAAGTGCCTTGAGAAGAAGAAATGTCCGCTTTCCTTCGATAATATCGCCACCAATGGTTTTTCCGAAATCCTTCTCCTTGCCAATCACGTCAAGCAGATCGTCCTGAAGCTGGAATGCACGGCCGAGATAGTGTCCGAACATCCTCAGCGATTCGATCTGCCTCCTCGTCCCCCCGCCGATGATACCGCCGAGTTCCGTTGAAGTCGAAATCAGCCTTGCCGTCTTCTTTTCTATCATCCTGAAGTAGTCGCGAACAGAAACATCCATTCGCCGCTCAAACTCCAGATCCATCGCCTGCCCTTCGCATACATCGAGCAGACCTTTCGTGAAAACATCAATGCAGTGTGCAGGGTTCTGTACCCGGGCCTTCAGCGCCTGTTTGTACGCGAGTCCCAACAAAATATCGCCGACGAGCAGGGCAGTATTTACATTCCACTTTGTGTGAACGGTCGGACGCCCTCGTCGCGAAGGCGCATTGTCCATAATATCATCGTGCACAAGTGTGAAATTGTGCATCAACTCGACCGCGGCACCGCCATCAACCGCGTCCCGGATAGTTCCGCCGACCGCTTCGCACGAGAGGAGAAGGAGTGTCGAACGAACGCGCTTCCCTCCCGCCGAAAGAACAAACCGGCACGCATCTTTCACTTCCCGCGGGCTATTACCCTTCACCAGTCCGCGCAAGCGGTTGTCGACAACAAAGCGCAGGGCGTTGTATCGCCGCTGATGGCCGGTCATGCATACCTCACGAGCGTTGCATGCTGAAGATTCTTGACCGTTGCACAACCCGTAAGGAACATGATACCTTTGAGTTCGTTGATCCAGGTTGCAACCAGCCGCTGCAATCCGCGGGATCCTTCTTCTTGCAGAGTTTTCAGCATTGGCCGGGCGGAACCGACGAGATCAGCTCCAAGAGCGATGCACTTCGCAGCGTCACTTCCCGAGGCAATCCCGCCGGAAGCAATAAGGGAAAATGCTATGCGGGATTTCAATTCCGCAACGTTACGGATTGCCGTTGCCGTGGGAATTCCCCAATCCCAGAACTTTGAAGCGAACGGCTTGTTGGTGCTTCGCAGCGTTTCCACTCCGGCCCAGCTTGTTCCGCCGGCTCCTGCAACATCAATGTATTGAACGCCTGCGTTGAGAAGGCGTTGAGCTACATCCGCAGAAATGCCGGCACCGATTTCCTTGACAAGAACGGGAACGGGCAGATCCCGTACGAGCATCTCGATGCCCCGCAACACGCCCAGGAAATTCGTGCTTCCTTCGGGCTGGAGAAATTCCTGCAGAGGATTAAGATGAACAGCAAAACCGTCGGCCCGGATAAGCTCGACAAGCCGTCGTGCCGCGTCTGCGGTTGACATCATCGCAACTTCCGCAGCCCCGATATTGCCAACGATCGGGATCGAGGGAGCGACCTCACGCACAACGCTGAACGTCCGGTGGTATTGTGTGTCTTCCAGCGCCTGCCGCTGGCTGCCGACGCCCATCGCAATACGTTCGCTTTGACAGACCTCGGCAAGCCGCCGGTTGATTGTCTGCGCATCCTTGTATCCGCCCGTCATGCAGGAAACCATGAACGGAGCCGCAAGCGATTTTCCGAGGAACTGCGCCGATGTGTCCACGTCGCTGAGGTTCAACTCGGGAAGCGCGTTATGAACGAATTCCAGTTGTTCAAGCCCTGTCGATTTGAACTTGAACCCGACGTCTTTGCTCAGCGTGAGTGCAACATGCTGTTGTTTGCGTGACGGGGTGGAACGTGTTCGTCGGGGCATTCCGGATCTTGGACTGAGTGATGGGCTGAAAAAAGATAGTGAAAAGGAGCGCGGGAATCAATTTGATATTCCCGGTGTAACAATGAGACCTGCTGGCCGGTTTTCTGCATTGCAAGCATGCGATTTGATCGTTCCCCGGTCAACGGGAGCAGAGACTTTGACCGGACTGCGGCAGGGACACTCTGATCAATGATCTCATCAAGCGAGCCTACGCCGATGGCATTCAGCATTTTCCGCGTGTCCTGTCCGTTCGGGCAGATATGACGCGTTTGGAATTGTTCAAATGTAAAGGATTCATAAGGTCAGGTTGGATGGTCAGAGTCCGTTCAGCGTTCTGAAGCATTTCTGGCCGCGCACTGACGCAGCGAAACCGATGGAATCATCAAGAAAATCGAATGAATATATCCAGTTGAATGTTCCCGGTTGGTGATCCAAGATCCTTGTCCACGTCATGCCACCATCCGTCGTCCGTAGCAAGCCTTGTTGCATCCCTCCGATGGCACTGATCCATCCATTCTGGGATGATATGAACTTACATTGAAAGAAATTGCCAAGTTGCGAATTGCTAACGTCTTGCCACTGAGCTAATGAGAAGCAGGGAACCAGAACAACTGTAGACGTCATTTGCAACAGAAATCTCTTTAGTTTCATCATTCCTCCCTCAGAAATGAAAAGGAACCCATAAGGTCAAGCTGGATGGTGCAGAGCAATCGGCTGGAAAGAATGTACGAAAGATCTCAGAATAGGACTTGAGGTGGAATGACGGCGGCCAAAGACCTATGAGAAAAGTGAATGTACCGCGCTACTACTTCTTCTGGAGCTTCTCTAACGCCCTGCTTGCGGCGAGTTGCTCGGCTTCCTTCTTGTTCTTGCCCGTGCCTGTGCCGCTCTTCTTTCCGTTGAGCGAGACTTCAACCGTGAACGTCCGGTCGTGGTCGGGGCCTTCTTCCCTCACAATCGTGTAGCGCGGAACGCCGAGTCCGTGTGCTTGCGCAAACTCAAGCAGCATGCTCTTGTAGTTCTCGTCGGAGGTAATGACGGTTCTGTTTTCCAGCGCCTCCACAAGCTGCCGCTCGACGAATTTCTTTGCCGCATCAAATCCACCGTCAAGATACACGGCGGCAATAATTGCTTCGTACGTATCGGCAACGATCGTGTCCGAGCCTTTGCCCATGGATTGCTGCGCGCTATGACTCATCAGAATGAAGCTGGAAAGATTGATGCTCTTCGAAAACGCCACAAGCGCTTTGCGGTTGACGAGCCGTGAACGGACTTTCGTCAGCTCGCCTTCGTCTGCAGAAGGGAAGTGGCGGTACAAATATTCGCCCACGATCAGGTTGAGAATCGAATCGCCCAAAAACTCGAGCCGCTCGTTCGACTCTCCGTGCTGGTTGGTTTGCTGGAGGTAAGAGCGATGCACAAGCGCCTGCACGAAATATCCCGCGTTGCGGATCTTATGCTGCAAGGCTTGTTCGAGCCCTTTGATGTTGACAGGAGGGAGGATGATGGACTCGTCTCCCCCCGAAGAGTCTTTGTTCAGTCCGCCGGATGCGGACGGGAAGAACTTCTCGCGAAGTTCCTTCAGCCACCCCATGAATCACCCGCCTTGAATTGCTGATTACGAAGTGTATTTTTTTACAATAAGCGTAGCGTTTTTCCCTCCGAACCCGAACGTGTTGCTGAGCGCGTAGTTCACTGTCCGCTTCACTGCAACATTCGGCGTGTAGTTCAAATCGCATTCAGGATCGGGGAATTCCTGGTTGATGGTCGGGGGGATGTGGTCGGCGTAGCACGCCATGATTGCGGCAATGGCCTCGATGGCGCCCGCCGCGCCGAGCAAATGCCCGGTCATGGATTTCGTGGAACTGATGTTCAGCCTTTTTGCGTGCTCGCCGAATGTCGTCTTGATTGCGGTATTCTCCGCAATATCGCCGAGAGGCGTTGATGTGCCGTGGACATTGATGTAGTCAACCGTCTCCGGCGCAATGCCGGCATCGTTCAATGCGCGCTTCATCGAGCGTACCGCGCCCTCGCCTCCCTCCGCCGGTGCGGTAATATGATGCGCGTCTGCAGTGTATCCTATGCCGACGACTTCGGCATAGATCTTTGCTCCGCGTTTGAGTGCGTGTTGAAGTTCCTCCAGCACAAGCGTTGCGCCTCCTTCTCCCATAACAAAGCCGTCGCGTTTTGCATCGAACGGGCGGCTTGCTTTCTCCGGTTCGTCATTGCGCGTGGAGAGTGCCTTCATCGAATCGAATCCTCCGAGCCCCATCGGTGTGATGGGGGCTTCCGACCCGCCGCAAACCATCACGTCCGCATCACCGTACTGGATGATGCGGTACGAGTCGCCGATGGCATGGTTCGCCGTGGCGCATGCCGAGACTGTTGCATACGTTGGGCCTTTCATGCCATGCTTCATCGAAACCTGGCTTGATGCGATATCGGGGATGAGCATGGGAATGAAAAACGGGCTGATACGCCGGGGGCCGCCTTCCTTGTAGTTGTTGAACTGCGTGTCGTAGGTGATCATTCCTCCGATGCCGGATCCGTACACGCAACCGACGCGGTCGGTGTCCATATCCTTCAATTGCAATCCCGAATCGGCAACCGCCTCATCCGATGCAACCACCGCGTACTGTGCAAATGGATCCATCCGCTGCGAGGATTTCCGGTCCATGAAATCCGTGGCTTTGAATCCCTTTACTTCGCAAGCGAAACGTGTCCCGAATAAGGCTGTGTCGAAATAGGTGATGGTTGCGGCTCCGCTTTTTCCCGCGAGAAGGTTGGTCCAATACTCCTTCGCGTTCAGGCCAATCGGCGTTACCGCACCCATGCCGGTGACAACGACTCTTCGTTTCTCACTCATACGATTCCTTTCCGAAATCCAGTGCGCTCGGGCGAGTGCACGGTTGCGCGTGTACCAATCAGGCAGACTTTGAATTAATGTATTTGATTGCATCGCCGACAGTACCGATTTTTTCGGCATCTTCGTCGGGGATGGTCAAACCGAATGCCTTCTCGAATTCCATCACCAACTCCACTGTATCGAGTGAATCTGCCCCGAGATCATTCGTAAACGACGCTTCGGGCGTGATTTGTCCTTCATCGACGCCAAGTTTGTTGACGATGATTTCTTTCACTTTTGCTTCGACATCTGCTGCCATGGGTATATCCTCCTTGGTGTTTGGGTTTGTGAGTGTGTCGTGTTGCGTGTACTACATTGTCATTCCGCCATCAACGCAAATCACCTGTCCGGTGATGTAGTTTGCGTCCTGCGATGCGAGAAACTTTACGACGGATGCGACTTCATGCGCTTGTGCCGTGCGTTTCAGCGGAATAAAATCTGCGAGAGCTTTCTTTTGGTCGTCGCTCAGCTTGTCGGTCATGTCGGTTTCCACGTAGCCGGGGGCGACAGCGTTTACTGCAATATTGCGAGAACCCAACTCTTTTGCAACAGATTTTGTGAATCCGACAATTCCCGCTTTCGACGCGGCATAATTTGCCTGTCCGGCGTTGCCTGAAACGCCGACGATTGATGTGATATTGATAATCTTTCCCGAACGCTGGCTCATCATCGTCCGGCAAGCAGCCTTTGTGTAATTGAACACGCTTTTGAGATTGTTGTCGAGCACTGTATCCCAATCCTCTTCACTCATTCGCATCAGCAGGCCGTCCTTGGTAATGCCGGCATTGTTGACGAGGATATCGAGGCGGCCGAATTCCTTCACAACGGAATCAATAACCGCCGCCGCATTTACGGTTGAAACGGCATCCGCTTGATACGCACGCGTCGTCAGTCCTTTTGCAACCAACTCTTTCACCAGTTCGTCGGCCTGCGTCGCCGAACTTTTGTATGTAAAGGCCACTTTCGATCCGGCTTCAGCGAGCGCGACAACAATCGCCCTGCCGATCCCCCGACCGCCGCCGGTGACTACTGCAACGGTATTATCCAATATTCCCATGATCAACCTTTGGTTTCTACAAGTGATCTTTTGCGAAGTGAATCATAGTGGTTCTCCATCATCTCGTAGCCATCTTCGCCGAGAAGTTGTGTCAGTTCTTCCTTGCAAGCGACAAACAGAGGTGTTGAAAATGCCGAGCTGATTGTGCAGCAACTCTGCTCGCCTTGTAACATCGGATCGAAACTGACGAGGTTGTCGCTTACTTCGATAGGGAAGAGAATGCAATACATCGGCTTCCACGCCCACTTGTGCTTGCCTGCTGCCACCGCAGCCAGTTGAATCGAACATCGTCCGACTTTGTCGAGGAATGTGCATTTGTCATGATAGACTTCCGATCCGATTGCTTTCCCTGAAGGGAAGTCGCTGTCATCGACAATCTCATTTTCAAACCACTTCGTTTCATCGGTTGTTTGGGTGTCGTCCATCTGTTGCTTGAGGAGATCCTTCTTCTCCATGATGCGTTCATAGTCGGTCACATCCATCCACACTCCCCCTTCACAGCATTGGGATGAACAGTTGCACGGACTTCCGCCTTCAGGATATCCTTTTTCGAAAAACTCATTCGAGATGGTGAAGTGTTTTACTTTCAGCAGCGGTTTTTGCGCCATATTGATTCTTCAGTTCGATTGTATGTCGGACAACTTGTCGTAACCGGAAGCCCGGGCATTCGAAGCAATACGCTTCACGAGTCCCTGCAGTACTTTGCCCGGCCCGACTTCCACGAACGCATCGGCGCCGTCGCGTACCATGTGTATCACGGATTCTTCCCAACGTACGGGACTTGTCAGTTGCCGGAACAGCAAATCGCGAATATCTTCCGCCCGCGTAACGGGTTCGGCGGAAACATTGGCGTACACCGGAATTGCCGAATCAACGATTGGTGTTTCGTCGAGTTTCTTCTTGAGTCCGTCGCGGGCGCTTGCCATCAACGGCGAATGAAATGCCCCGCTGACGACGAGTTCTTTCACGAGTTTGGCGCCGCGTGCCTTTGCCAGTTCCATTCCTTTTCGAACTCCGTCAACAGAACCGGAGATCACGATTTGTCCCGGCGAGTTGAAGTTTGCCGGTTGGACGATTCCGGTAGATGATGCTTCCTTGCAGACTTCTTCAACCGCTTCGGGGAGGAGGCCGACGACGGCTGCCATTGTTCCTTGTTGTTCTTCGCCAGCTCTCTGCATCAACTCGCCGCGAAGCCGTACAAGCCTGAGCCCCGCTTCAAACGTCATTGCGCCCGCCGCCACCAGCGCCGAATATTCGCCGAGCGAGTGACCAGCAACCATATCGGGCGGAAGTGACTTCAGTTTTCTGAATACAACGAGGCTGTGAAGAAAAATCGCCGGCTGCGTGTTGCGGGTTTGTTTCAGTTCTTCGTCGGGACCTTCGAAACAAATCCTGCTGAGCGGTACGCCAAGTACATCATCGGCGTGCTGAAAGAGTGAACGTGAGTCGGCATCCTCGTCGAAAAAATCCTTCCCCATGCCGACGTATTGGGAGCCCTGTCCGGGGAATATGTATGCGGTTTTTCCCATCAGCTTTTTGCATCCTCGGCCGACCACTTCACAAGAGCCGAACCCCACGTGTATCCGGCGCCGAACGTTGCAATGACAAGTGTCTGGCCTTTCCTCAGTTTTCCCGCTTGCCACCATTCAGACAGGCAAAGCGGAACCGTTGCCGCTGTGGTGTTACCGTATTTGTCGATGTTGATCATGACCTTGGATTTGTCCAGCTCCATCCGCTCGGCTGTCGCGTCAATGATGCGAAGATTAGCCTGATGAGGCGCAAGCCAATCGACATCGACGCCGGTTAAGTTATTCCGCTTCAGGATTTCCCCGGAAACGTCGGCCATGCCCATGACGGCGACTTTGAATACACTTTTGCCGTCCTGGTACAGATAATGCCAGCGCTTGTCCACTGTTTCGTGGCTGGGTGGGTTCAGGCTGCCACCGCCTTTCATGTGAAGTGAGTTGCCGCCGGAGCCGTCGCAACGCAAGATGGAATCAAGAATACCGGCGGACATATCCTCTGAAGGTTCGAGCAATACGGCGCCCGCGCCATCGCCGAACAGGATGCAATTGTTGCGGTCGGTATAGTCGGTTATCACGCTCATTTTGTCGGCGCCGATCACCAGCACTTTTTTGTACGCCCCGGTCTCGACAAATTGCGTCCCTGTCATGAGCGCGAACAGAAATCCTGAGCACGCGGCCGAAACATCGAACCCCCAGGCGTTCCTGGCTCCGAGCTTGTCCTGGACAAGACACGCCGTTGACGGAAAGAACATATCGGGGGTGATGGTTGCAATGACAATCAGGTCGACCTCATCGGGCCCGATGCCTCTGTTCTTCAGGGCATTCTTTGCTGCCTCGACCGCCATGTCGGATGTCGCTCCGTTTTCGAGAATGCGTCGTTCACGGATACCTGTTCTGGTGCGAATCCATTCATCGGTCGTGTCCACCATCTTCTCCAAATCAAAGTTGGAGAGAATTTTGTCGGGGACGTAATGTCCGACTGCAGTTATTGTTGCTCGTTTCTTTTGCATGACATTCTTTCCGCTGACTCTACGCGTACTGCTTCATTGCTTCTTGAATTCGCGCATTCACCTTGCGCTGTACCATTTCTTCCGCACGGAATATCATATTCTTGATTGCTTTCGGCGTCGAGCCGCCGTGCCCGATAATGGAAACGCCGTTTACACCAAGCAAAGGGACGCCGCCATGTTCCTGGTAATCCAGTTCTTTCATCACCGAGCGCATGCCGCTGCGTGCAACCAGCGCAACAAGTTTGTTGATGATGCTCCGATCTGCGAAGTTCATGAATTTTGCCTTGAAGAACGCCGGAACACTCTCGCCGAATTTCAGCAGGATGTTGCCGATGAAACCGTCACACACAACAACATCCACTTTTCCCTTCAAAATATCTCTTCCTTCCACGTTGCCGAAGAAGTTGAGCTTGCTATTTTTCAGAAGGGCGAATGCCTCAAGCGTCACTTCATTGCCTTTATTGTCTTCCTCGCCGATGCTGAGCAGCCCGACGCTCGGATTCTTCTTTCCGAGCATTGCCTCGATATACGTTGATCCCATTACCGCAAATTCGAACAGATGCCGCGGCTTGCAATCGACATTTGTTCCGGCATCGACAAGCAGGCTTGGGATGTGAGCCGACGTGGGGATGAGAGCCCCGATTGTCGGGCGGCCTATACCGCCGATTCTTCCCAGGAGTAATGTCGAAGCGGAAAGCATTGCGCCCGTGTGTCCGGCACTGACGACGGCATCCGCATTCCCATCGCGATGCAGGGCAATCGCGACCGCAAGAGAAGAATCCTTCTTCGTTTTCAGTGCTGCCGTCGCGCCGTCGTTGAATTCAATAATCTCCCGCGCATCGGTTATGGTGTACGAATCTTTCAAGGCCTGCGCCACGGGATGTTTCTGCAATTCCTGTTGTATGCGTTCCTCCTGCCCGACGAGAAGCAGCGAAAAACGTCCCCCTGTTGAGTCCAAAGCATCCAGTGCTCCTGCAACAACATTCTGCGGAGCGTAATCTCCACCCATCGCATCAACGGCAATACGTATGTGCTCGTGTTGAGAAGCCAAGAGGATTCAGGCTTGAAGAGGGTACACGGGGAGAAAACCGTCCAACTCAGGCGGTTTTCGGAACTTTGATGAAGCGACCATTATAGAAGCCACAATTGGGGCAGGCTCGATGCGGAAGTTTCATCGAATGGCAATTGGGGCATTCGGCTTTCGCGGCCGCGGTTGCCTTGTAATGCGTGCGGCGCTTTCTGCCCCGTGTTTTCGAGTGTCTGCGTTTTGGATTTGGCATGAGCTACAACTCCTTTTCTTCAATTTCAGTAATCAATTGCTTTGCAGTTTTCGCAATTCTTCCCAACGGGAATCGATCTCCGTATCCGAGCACGTGCAGGCCTGCTCGTTCAAATTCGTTCCGCACAACGGGCACAAGCCTTTGCACGTTTCCTTGCACAACACCTTGAGCGGAACGGAAAGCATTACCGTTTGCCGGACATCTTCGGCGATGTTGATGATATGGAGTCCGGGTGGAATAACCTGAACTTCCGCCGGGTCAAGATGCTGCGTTTCAATTCCCTCATTCACATACAGCATCGAATATTCCGAGTTGAGGCGCTGCGTGAACAGTGATATACACCGGTCGCAGGTAAACCGTGCCGTTGCCGTGATGGACGCCGTGAGGAGAATTTGCGCGGCGGATTTGTCGAGAACGGCCTCAACCGCCACGTCTCCATCGAAATACTCTCCGAGCGTCAATTCCGCCGGATTGACTGCAAATTGGTACCGGTGAATACCATCTGAGAGTCCGGTAATTTGGATTTTCACTGTATTCACCCTCCGGTACTCGTCGAAATTCAAAAAAACCGAAGAAAATATAGGTAAATGTCGAACGAGAATCAAGAAAGCCCATACGCACACCCGAGGCGGCTATGGGCCTTGGGAAATTTATGTTTGAGGGGGGAAGTAGATCAGTCTTGCTTCTCAGTCGGAGCAATTTCCAGCAATTGGCTCTGGACGTGCTCCACAGTTTCGACGAGAGCTTCGCGGAACTTCTCGAAGTCTTCTTTATAGAGGAAGATTTTGTGCTTTTCGTATTCGTCGTCGCCGACCCGTTTGCTTTCGGTGATGGTGATGTAGAAATCCTTCTCCGATTTGGTGGACTTTACATCAAAGAAGTACGTTCGTTTACCTGCACGCACCCGTTTGGTGAAGATTTCGTCTTTGTAGCCGTTGTTCTCCAAGGTAAACATCCTCCTTGTTTTGTGATTGGTGATGTGGTTCCCCCCGGCCGCCTGACCGGACCGGGAGGGATATGATGGTCTTGAGAAACTTAGAAACTCACTTCGTACCGTGCGGCATACTTGCCCGAAAAGGTGACCGCATTATCGGGCAGCTTTTCCCGGTTCGAAAACACATTTTTCAGCAGATAGCCGCTCCATCCGATCCGCTTGCAAAAGGCGTCATACGATTCGTTCCGCCAGTTGAAGTCCTTTCGCCACACTACCTGGGGAGAGATGTAGCGCTTTACTGCTTCAAGAATGACAGTGTTTTCATTCGTTTGTTCGTATGAAGGATCTGCGGTATTTGCCAGCAGTGTAATGTTACGGCGCTTGCATTCCGCCGCAAGTCCGCTGACGATTGATCTGTATGTTTCGATTTCCGGGCCGCCCAGCGGTGTACGGAATGTTCCGCCGATATCCATTACCGGGCGGACCTGCAACGTTCTGATGCTGTATTTGCCGAACACATCAAAGAAGCCGCGCAACTCTTCAAGATTCTCTGAATTGACCGTGTAGTTCACCCGAAGATTCGGCGTGGAGACGTTGGCAGCCTTCTTCAGGGCATCAAGCCGTTCCAGTACGTCAATGAACTTCCCGAACGACGCATTCACCATGAAGCGTTCGTACGTCTCCTTCTGAACGCCGTGCACTGAAAGCGCCAGCTCATCCAGGCCGTATTCGACGAACTGCGAAAGGTGATCGTCCGTGAAGAGCATGCCGTTTGAGGTGAAGCCGACAAACGGGATGTTGTGCGATTTTCCCAGCCGGATGATTTCCGTGAAATCCTTGTAGAGCGTCGGCTCTGTTCCGCAGCCGATAACGAGCTGCAGGGTTTTCGGGAACAACAGCCCGGCGATGCGCTCTATTTCCTCTTTCTTGAAAATGCCCTTGGCAGTTTTGCGGTATTCCTCATCGCTGAAGTAACACATTGTGCAGCGAAGATTGCACGCCATGACAGGATCGAACCGCAGGAACAAATGGCGCATCTTCAGGGTGTGAGCAGCCAGCACCGACAGAAATTTTACGCGGTGGCTGCGAACCAACCGGTTGAGTTTGATAAGTCTATAGATTCGATCCAATGGTTCCCCGGCTCTTGCGGTTCCGCTTATCGTCGCAGGACGGCAACTTTGCCTTTTCCGACTTTGTCTTTTTGCGTTTCCGAATATGCAATAATCAGGTACACTCCGGATGCGACATCCTTGCCGGTATCATCCTTTCCATCCCAGAAACCGATGCGGCCTCCGGGACTCTGGAATTCCCGCACAAGATGTCCGTCAATCGTCAGAATCTTGACTTTCGAGTTTTCTACCAATCCGTCAATTGTCAGAGGGAGTGAGTTTGGGATACGGTAGGGATTCGGGGATACAGTGATTTCTTCAAATTCCGCCTTTGGCTGAACGGATGTTGTTGTAAGGCTTGCCAATCCGGCGGTCGTGGCGAAATACACAGTACCGGTTTTCGGGTCGACGGCAATATCCCTGATTTCGTTGCTGATAATTCTTCCCTGGGTGTTCTCCATGGTATATTGCGCAAGAGTCTGAATACCGTCACGCGAAAGAAGTATAGCCCCCTCGTTTGTAGCAATCCATTTCTGGTTCAGCGGGTCGACAGCAATTGCGTTGATATACAGCCCGCTGAGCGGCTTGTAGCTCGCGATACCGCCGCTTCGGGTGGGATTTGCGGGATCGAGAATGATGGCAATGCCGCTTTCCGTTCCGACCCAGATGTTGTTGTCGAGATCGACCACAATCGAATTCACATTGTCGTTCGGGAGGCCGTTTGAGGAATTGAGATAGATCTCTGCCACGCTATCCGCAGTTGAACCGCGATTGCCCAGCATTGCTACGCCGCGATTGCCTCTGATTACCGACGCAATCCACAGATTATCGGCGGCATCGACAGCAAGCGGACGTGTAACCTGCCGCTCGGTAATATAATCCTGCGGCGACCCGTTAACATACACCGGAAGTGTTGCCCACGTGCCATCCGACTTTCTCACGGCGAGCGGCCTGTTGTCGAAAGGAAGCATGACGGTAATCCACGTGTTCCCGCGTCCGTCGCAAGTGGCGGCACCGGTTACAACCTTGCCCGTGTCATCAGGCGTTCCAGCCAGCCCACGGTTTCGCCCGAAGTGATTTGCTGTGTCCACCACATCGGCGCCGCGGGGCATCCGTAGAATACCTTCCTTCCACGATCCGAGCCAGACATCGCCGTTGCAGGCCACGCTTACGCGATAGTAGTCATTGAACGGCAGGGGGGAGTTTTGCGTGTTGAATGATTTCCAGGTAGTGCCGTTGAAGCGATAGAACCCCTTTCCGCCGCCGCTGATACCCGAGGCCCCCCACACATTGCCGTCAGGATCTACAGCAATGCTGGTAAACTGGTTTGATGCCGGCCCGTTCGGGAAATGCGAAATCCAGGAAGTTGTGAATTCCATTACTCCTCCGCCGGATGTCGCTACAACCGGCTTGCCGGACTGGCTCATGATGACTGCGCTTACCGGTGACGGAACCGCGGTTCCATACCGTGAGAATACATTCTGCAACGAGATGGTCGAAACATTGTTGTCGGCATCGGCTATTGTCAATATGTCGGTCGAAGCGGCAATGGAAACAATATTTCTCCCGGTGAGTGAATCATGCTGTATCCAAGCTCCACCTTCAAGCACGTACAAGCCGGTTGTGGTTCCTGCATAGAGTTTATTATTGAAGACTGCGAGATGTTTCGGGAGTGTCGTTGCGGAGCCGACTGTATCAAGGGTCCATGCTTCAGGCGGGAGCAGATTCGGGTTGGATAAACTCCCGTGTGCAACACGATGTGTGGTTTGTCCGTTGGAGACTGTTGCCCAGAGCTTTCCGTCGAACAGAACGGCCGAGGTAACCGCCACCCGTACGTTCCCGCTCAGCGAGCCGAATCGGGAGTACGTATCACCGAACTGAAATTGCGAAACCCTGAAAACACTCAGGCCGAAGTTGGTGCTGATGAGGACGGTGTCGCCCGTAACGGAAATGCTGTTAATGCGCTTGTTGGTTTGGTTGGAATTCGCAATATCGGGGATGTAACGCCACTGACCCGGGGAGGGTGAGTAGATGTGGATGATGCCGGTTGAAGTTCCCGACCACACGTCGCCTTTCCCGTCCACTCCGACCGCTGTCAGGTCGGTGGATTGCAAGCCTTCGGCGCTTGTGAACTTCGTCATCACCTCCGAGCCTTCCGTCCAGGCAAACAGACCACCGCTTGTTGCCGCCCAAACCGTTGCTCCGTTCCGTGCAATGGAACGAACATCCTGCATGGAAGTATGATTCTTCCAGATGCCGACTTGTCCTAATGCCTGAAGCGAACAGATCGCCGCAAGCAGAATTCCGCCAACAACTCGTGTCTTCATGGTCGTCGTTCTCCTCTCAAGAATTATTATGTGTACAGCCCGAAATAATTCTTATCAACTGTTCGAACGGTTCTTTTCTCCGGAGAGCTTTTTGAATGTATTGACTAATTCGAGAGCAGTCATTGCTGCATCCCAGCCTTTGTTGCCGGCTTTTGCGCCGGCACGTTCCAACGCCTGCTGAAGGTTTTCTGTAGTCAAGACGCCGAATGATATTGGAACACCCGTTTCCAGTGCTATATTGCCGATACCTTTTGTGACTTCCGAAGCAACGTAGTCGAAGTGGGGAGTGTCGCCGCGGATAACGCATCCGAGGCAAATAATGCCGTCATGCCTGCCGGACGCGGCAATCTTTGCCGCAATCTGCGGAATTTCAAACGAGCCCGGGCAATACACGACAGTGATCTTTGAGTCGTTCACCCCGTGCCGCACCAGGCAATCCACCGCTCCATCCAGCAACTGCGCGGTGACAAGGCTATTGAACCTGCTGACGACGATGCCGTAAGAATGTCCCTCTCCCGAGAGCATTCCTTCTATTTTCTGGAACATAGTAGTTCTGCGTAAAGTTGAGAATCAAGAACCGCGATGGTGTGATTGAACAAGTCTGCGGCGCATCATTTCCACCTCGTCATCGCTCATCACATATTTTCCGAACACGTCGACATCATTTCTTCTGCCTCCGTGAAAGTCGGAACCGCCGCTGGTAAGTAAAAAATACTCGTTTGCAATTCCCTTGTAATATGCAACGCGTTCGGGAGAATGCGAAGGGTGAATCACCTCGAGTCCGTCGACGCCCTGCTTGATCAATTCCATCAACATCTTCTCGTCGATGAAATTGCCCGGGTGGGCGATGAACGACAACCCGCCGGCGGCGGCAATCAACTCGAACGCCTCCCGCGGCGTTACCTGGCTTTTCTTTTCGTATGCGGGTTTCCCGAACCCGATGTACTTGAAGAATGCTTCGTGATACGATTCCGTCAATCCTTCTTCAAGCAACGCGTTGGCGATATGCGGTCGCCCGACCGAACCCCTGCCGGCCTTTTCGAGAACCGACTCGATTCGTAACGGAATCTTCAGGCTGTTCAGTTTGTCGATAATGCGTTCGGCCCGCTTGACACGTTCGCCGCGGTAGTGCGATAGATAGTCGAGCAGCGCCGGGTCGCTATGATCGAAGAAATAGCCGAGAATATGAACGTCGTGCTCGTTGATCGTGGCGCTGAGTTCCACGCCGGAAATGATCTCCATGCCGAATTCGGCACCCAACTCAAGCGCTTCCTCAATGGCGGCAGTGTTGTCGTGGTCGGTTATGCTGATCGTGGATAATCCGACACTTCGTGCCCGCTCCATGAGCTGGCGGGTGGTCAGCGTTCCGTCGGAGTGAACGGTATGCATGTGAAAATCTGCTTTACCAGCCATGCACTACCGGAGTATGTTTGAAGATGCTGTATGAAAAAGAACGGCTACACGTACCGGGCTTTGAATTTCTCATAATCATTGATGATGAGTTTTCCCCTTTCCAACTCCAGATGTCCTTCACGGATGTAGGCATGAATCATGCGCGAGATGGTCTCACGCGACGTGCCCGCCATGTTGGCGAGATCCTGTTGGAGGGGAAGTTCATCAATTTCCACGCGGCCCCTGCGAATCTTGCCGATATCGTCGGCAAGCTGAAGAATGACGTTGGCTACCCTCCCCGCGGCGTCCTTCAACGACAGGCTCTTGATCTGTGCGTCGGCTTTACGCAGGCGCATGGTCAATTCCTTCAGCAAGGCAATGGCAACCGACGGGAAATCGTGCAGCAGTTTCAGAAAATCGCGACGGTGAATCATGAACAGCTCGGATTTCTGTATTGCCACGACGCTTGCCGACCGGGCAAGGCCGTCGAGAATTGCCATCTCACCGAAGAAATCACTCTCTCCTAAAATGGAGAGAATAACCTCCCTTCCGTCGTCATCCATGCGGACAACTTTTACCTTGCCTGTGATAATCACAAACAGGGCGGCTCCGGCCTCTTCCTCCAACAAAATTATACTGCCTTTTTTGTACTTCTTGCGAACCCCTACTTTTGCTATCGTATCAAGATCCATCAGCTCCAAATCGCAGAGTATCGGGACGTTCTTGAGGAACTCCAATTCATCTTTCATTATGGGATTCAGGACGACCTCTTGGAATGTTCAGTGGGTTGTGCACTGGCTGCAAGTTGCTCAAAATATAGCCGCTTAGTGCCACAAAGTCAAGAAAACCTCGGGTTCTTGCGGTGCTCCCGCTATTCGGAGAGAACGAAATAGGTGAACAGACCGAGGCTTATTTGCGTGGCGGCGAGGGCTATCCCTGCAGCCGTATCAAGCCGGTTCACTTCGGATAGTTGGGCCGGATCGCCGTTTCTGATGTACTGACCGTACAGATTGTCGGCTCTGACTTTGAAATATGCCGACGCAGCGCCGGCGACGATTGTGGTTGCACCCGTAATATAGAGCCGCAGAGATCCGGTTCCTTCACCGGTTTCATCATTCAGGGCTGTTTCGTCCGAATCGTGCTGCCATTGCCTCTTCAATTGTGCCGTTATGATTCCCTGCTTTGCTGAAGCGAGGTCGATTGTCGTTTCCTCAAACCCGGGTCTCCGTAGTTTCAGCGACGGGTGCTCAGTCTTGAGAACAAGCGGGGTTGTGCCCAATACTGAGTCTTTTACGGTTACTTCGGCCCCGCTCGGCGTCGTTACAATAAGGACTTTTCTTTCGAAAGTGTACGAAAACTCCCGGGTCGTGCCTTCTTCAATAGTGAGGGAATCTAAAATCGGGTCACTAAGCCAACTTTCGACATCCGGCGAAACAATGCGGAGGTGATAAAAGCCGGGCGTGGAAGCATAATTCAGAAGCGGAGTCGTTCCGACACTGTCGCCGTTCAGAAATACGTACGCCCCTTCGATATTGGCAAGAATGGTAACTGTGGTGTGTGGAGGAAGCGGCACTTCCAGACTATCGGGCTGTTGAGCCAGTGACGCTCCGGCCGGGAGGAGAAGAAGTAACAACACTTTTGCTATCACGACGCCTCCCTCAGTTCTGTTCTTTTGAAGTAAAGGCAAGCAGAAGCTTGTCATCTGTTGAAACAAAGACTTTTCCTCCGGCAACGGCAGGCGAGGTTTTGACTCTGCCTTTTAGAGTCTCCTTCCACAGAATGGCCCCGGTTGTCGTCTGCACGGCATACAGCTCTTTCTTCAGCGTTCCGACATAGGCAACATCACCCGAGACAACTGCCGAGGAGTTGATGACACTGTTGAGTTCCGTCCTCCAAGCCACCGAGCCGTCACGCACGTTCAGGGCGTACAGTGTGCCCGCCGTTGTTCCGATCAGGACGAGATGTTGAGGGAAGGAGGGAGTGGCGTAAATTGGCGCGCCCGCATCGAACTGCCACAGCACGTTGCCGGTTTGGCTGTTCAGGGCGGAGAACGTACCGGTACTGTTGCCGCAAAACAGCGTGCCGTTGCTGACTGCAGGGGCGGCAAAAACAGAAGCACCGGTGTTGTAACTCCATTGTTCCGCTCCATTCTTTGCGTCAAGCGCGTAGATGCTGCCGTCTTCAGCCCCGAAGATCACGAGGGCTCCGTCAACGGTTGCCGAGGAACGAATGCCCTTGCGCGTGGAATTATCGGGAAGCCGGAACCGCCAATCGTGCTCGCCCGTTTCCTTGTCAACGCAGAAGAAGACGCCGCTCGTGTTGCCGAAGTAGAGTCTGTTGTTGAGAAAGAGGGGAGTGACTTCGAGGTCGCCGAATTCCTTTTTCCAGAGATATTTTCCTTCGAGCAAATCGTACGCAACGAGTGACTCGCGTGAGTTCGCAATGGCGATATACACGACATTGCCATCAACAGCGGGCGAGCCTTTGATTGCATCGCCGATGTTGAGCCAGCCGATGCGCTTTCCGGTTTCAGCATCGATGCCGTGCAGTTCGCCGCGCAGGTTGGTAACGAGCACAACATTCCCGATCACGAGCGGCGAGCCTGAACCCATGCCGCTTGTAATGTCATGCTGCCAGGCGAGTGTCAAAGGGGGTTGCACACTTTGTTCAGCCACATTCGTCCTGCCGGGAGTTCCGCCGAACATTCCCCAACTGTCATTCCCGGCTTTGAATGGAGGGGGAATCCGCAACCCTCCGCACCCTATGGCAAGGAAGAGAAGAACAACAAGAGTATAGTGCAACAACTTCGTCATCAGAAATCCCATCCAAAAAAGAACTGCTGGAACAAACCGTCTTGCAACCTGCCGAAATTCCGTTCAATCCGCTTGCCGATGTCGTAGCGGAGAACGAGCACGCCGCCGAAATTCATCCGCAGCCCGCCGCCGATGCTGCCGAGTGTTTCGGTGTACTTGTCGTCCCACGCGCTGCCCGCATCAAAGAACAACGCCCCGCGGATGGAGGAGAACACAATTCCCCCGAACGGAAACTGCAATCCTACCGCATCAATGAACGGGAAGCGTAGCTCGTGGCTGGTGAGCCAGAGTTTTTCTCCGCGGATTCCCCAGCGCGGCCAGCCGCGCAAATCCCAACTTCCCCCCATCACAAAACGGCGTGCCTCTTTGCCGCCATTGTACCAGAGCCAGAAGCGCGACGCAAACGCGCTGCGCTGTGAAAGCCGTTCGTAATTTCTATAGTCGAAGATGACGGAATAGTAGTTGGCGTTGGAGTACTGGATATCCGACGTATAAGCAAGCGTCAGGCTGAAGCGGCTGCCGTCGAGCGGGCCGCTGGGTCCCCACAAGGAATTATCGTGCACGAACGCAACGGAATTGGAAAGAAACAGCGCCTTTCTGTCTTCAAGCCGCAGGTCGGCATCTTTGTTCGAGTTGCTGAGACTGACGGATGCTTCGACGCGTTGGAATTTCGTGAGCGGATAGCTGAGCGCGAAGTAGCCGCCGAACACCCGCTCATAGTAAAACTCATCCCTGTCCGTCAGGTCATAGCGGCGGCCGGTGAAGCGGTAGATGCCGTACGCAAAGCTCGTCCGTTGCTTCAGCGAGAAGCGTGAGATGGCAATATTGAAACTCGATAGCAACTCATCCTGCGACTGGGCTGTATTGTAAAGGAGGAAGTAGTACTGATCGTTTCCGAGAACATCACTCAGCGCAACCGCCGCGCCGCCCGATGTGCCGAACACCGGGTCGGTGGAAATGGCGCTTTGCGCGATATCGAGACTGTAGTCGCCTTCATATCTGTACCGTTTCACCTCCGATGTAGCAACAATTGACTGCGCTTCCCAGGGCTTCTCTTTATTGTAGAGATCGATGAGGGCGACCGTTGCCGAGGTGTCGGCAATCGAGCGGACATCCTTGATCATGCGAATCTGGAAGCTGAACCGTTCGAACGCCGTGAACACCAGATCGCCGTTGGAAGTCCATGCCGGATCGAATGCGGCGGTGGTGAAATGTGTCAGTTTCGTGATTGAACGATAACCGCCGGTAAACGGCTTGCTCATATCCATCAGCCACACGTTTTGTGCGCCGCCGTTGTCGCAGGTGAATGCGAGCTTCGAGCCATCCTTCGACCATGCAGGGGAGAGGTAGCTGTCCGGCCCGTAGGTCAGATAATCGATTGCCCCGGTTTCAACATCATACAAGAACAGATTGTATTTGTTCTTCATCCCGAACGGAGTCCGGTCCGAGGCGAAGGCAATCTTCTTTCCGTCGGGCGACCATGCCGGGTCGCGGTCGTCGTAGTAATCGTTGGTGAGTTTGCGGAGTTCTTTCGTTCCGGTGTTGATTATGTAGAGATTGTTGTTGCCCGACTTGTCAATCGAAGAAAACGCAATCTGCTTTCCGTCGGGCGACCATGATGTTGACCCGATGCTCACCAGTGATTTGAACCGGAACGTCTCCACGAGTTCCTGTTCCTTCACATCATAAAGATGGATAGCATCGTTCTCGCCGCTTTTGGTGACAAACGCGAGCATTCCGGATTTCGAAATATCGATTTTTCCGCGAAGCAGATGAAACGCTTCGAACTCGTCCGTTTTCTCCCCCTGAACAACATTTTCCGCCGGTTCCTGCGCCCACGCCTTCTCCGAATATCCCTCTCTCATATTGGAAGGGAGGGGCGGCTCCAGCGATTTCCGGTAGATGCCCGAATAGCCGGTTTTATTTCCGATGAAATAGACGTCACGCACGGTGTCGTGCTCGAACACGACGGGCTTCGAGTTGAACCCATCCACCACAATCGGAGTGGCGATTTTGCTGGGGGAATCTTCCACGGCGTAGAGCGGGTAGTATTGCTTCTTCAGAGCGTACAGCCACTCTTCGTCGAACTCCTTATAGTTCTTGCCGATGGTCAGTTTGAGAACGTTGCTGAAGGAGTTGTCTTTCCAGAAATTCTCCAACAGAAGAAGAATCTTCTCTTCCCCGTAATTTTGGGCGATGTACTGCAACGCGTTCTGCCCTTCTTTATACATCAGGAACGAGCCGTAGATGCGATCCATATCGTTCAACCCGACAACAATGCCGCTGAGTGTTGCGTCGCGCATCACCATATCCGCCTGCGTATCCCAATGGGTCGACCAATACTCGGCAAGCCCTTCGGTGAACCAGAGGGGAGGCATGCGGTCCTGCGCCTTCCGGTGGTCGGACATGACACGCGAGATTTTGCTGTACATGAACACATGCACCAGCTCGTGCCGGATGACGTGACGGAACTGCGCCGTCGAGCCATCGGAGGGGATAACGACCCGGCCTTTCAGGAATTCGAAAAACCCGCCGACTCCTTCGGGAATGAACCCGCCGGTGGTGTTGGTTTGCTGGAAGTGGAGATGCGAGCTGTAGAAAATGAGGGGAACACGCTGGTTGAGCGAGTGGTTGAAGCGCGGCTCAAGCTCTTTGTACGCCTCCTCGGCGAAGAACGCGCCCCGCTCGGCAAGCTCCTTCATTTCGGGATAGTAGTAGATGTCGAAACGCTCGGTTTTGAGGACGTGCCATTCGAAATCGGTGTACTGGACTTTGTTGCGCCCGAAGTAGAAAAACTGCGCGTACGCATCCACGGCGGTCACGCCGAGCAGAACAAAGAGCAAAGAACGAAACAGCAATGTCATCGCAGACCCATCAATCGAGCCGCAGTGCGGCAAATGCTTCCGGGGAGTTATGTTCTATATGATGGTGAGTGTTGCTGTAAGATGATACCGAGAAGGGGGGAGAGTTGCAAGGAAGGATGTCAGGTTCTACAGGCCGGACTGCGCGTCCAATGCGCAAGGGATGCCGCATTGGTCTTGACTCTGCCTGCGTTTTTTGTTTCATTGGAGCGTCACCTGACAGGAACCGAAACCCCAATTTCGCAGAGAGTTCCCATGACACAGTCAACCGCCCCCCAGGACAGACACCCCGTGCCGCAAGCCGGGTTTGTTGCACCTCCCGCGCCCCGCGGCGCACCGAAGCTCATTGACTCTTTGCGTATCACACTCCGCACGAAACATTACAGCCGGAGAACCGAGGACGCTTACTGCATCTGGGTTGCGCGCTACTGTCGCTTCCACAATCTTCGCCATCCTTCAGAGCTTTCCGAGCTGCATATCAACGCGTTCCTGACGCATCTCGCGACGGAGGGACATGTCAGCGCCTCGACACAGAACCAGGCGCTTTGCGCACTGCTGTTCCTGTACAAGAACGTGCTTGGGCGCGAGGTTGGAGCGCTCGGCAATGTGATACGGGCACGCAAACCGAAACGCCTGCCCGTTGTTCTTTCGCGCGAAGAGGTAAAAGCCGTGCTGCGCGAACTGGAGGATGACAAACGCTTGATGGCGGCCTTAATGTACGGCGGAGGGTTGCGGTTGACGGAGTGCATCACGCTTCGCGTGCAGGATATTGACTTTGCACGAAAGGAGATTACCGTGCGGGGAGGAAAAGGCGCCAAGGACCGTGTGACGATCCTTCCGGATTCGGAGAAGGCACCGTTGAAGGAGCATCTCGGCAGGGTGAAGCTGATTCATGAGCGAGATATACGCGAGGGGTGGGGACGCGTGTTGTTGCCCGATGCACTGGCCCGGAAATACCCGAATGCGGCGCATGAATGGCGGTGGCAATGGATATTCCCGCAGACACACAGATGGTGCAATGCCCGAACGGGAGAACAGGGGCGGCATCATGCCGACGAATCGATTATCCAGCGGGCATTCAAGCAGGCGGTGCAGAAAACAAAGATGACAAAGAGGGCGACCTGTCATACGCTCCGCCATTCGTTTGCGACACATTTGCTGGAAGCAGGGTATGACATTCGCACCGTGCAGGAACTGTTGGGGCACACGGACGTACGGACAACGATGATTTATACACATGTGCTGAATCGCGGCGGCCGTGGCGTGCAAAGCCCTGCGGACACACTGTGACTCCGGCGCGTGTTATGCGGAAACCCGATAACACGCGCAAGGGCACTCTCGAGAGTCTGCAACATATTGGGGCATGGGGAGTTAATGGAGAGAACCGATATGGGTTCGGAACAATCAGACAAGCGGTAATGTGTATTACACGTAAACAACATAAACAGTA
>JAHBUR010000039.1 GCA_019637975.1 Bacteroidota bacterium
TGCATCGAACTACTACATTCGCAACACCATGAGAGATGCCCGAACGCCGAATATTGTTACCACCGTTCTCGGCGACTATCGAAGCTTTGACACGCTGGGTGAAGTGGTTGTTGTGCTTACGGCTGGACTCTGTTGTACTCTCATCTTGAGGAGACGGAAGGAATGACCCACTTTTCCGAAAGTCCGATTATTGTTGTTGTGGGAAGACTCATCGCTCCGTTTATTCAGTTGTTCGGATTGTATGTCATTGTTCACGGGCACTACGGTCCGGGCGGCGGATTTCAAGGGGGCGCCATGCTTGCCGCGAGCTTTTTGCTTATTCGATTATGTGTCGGAGAGGAAGCATCGCAGATGCATTTCAAACGTTCGCTTGGTGCGCCTGTTGGAATCCTCGGTGCTGCGGTGTTTTTCGGAATCGGGCTGGTCGCCATGGGGGTGGGGGGGTATTTCCTGGACTACAGTCTTCTTCCGTTTCAGGATGTTGCCGCGTCGAAACTCCGTTTTTTCGGAATTCTCGTTGTAGAGATTGGTATTGGCATTGCAGTGGCGGCGACACTTGTCGCAATCTTCGATGAACTCATGGGAGGGGCGGACAATGGCTGAGTTTTTCCTGTCCTACTACGCGTATTGGTTTATCTTTGCGTTGACGGTGGTGGGCCTGTACGGGATGCTGGTGAAAAAGAATCTTGTCAAGAAACTCATCGGTATGACGATCTTTCAAACTTCCGTCATTGTGTTTTTTGTTGCCAGCGCGAGCAAGTGGAATGCAACAATTCCCGTCATCGATCCCGAAATCGGTGCCGATCCGTCGGGCTATATCAATCCCATTCCACATACCCTCATGCTGACGGCAATTGTAGTCGGTGTCGCTACCATAGGGCTTGCTTTGGCTCTTCTCATGAGCATCTACCGCAGGTATCATACTCTTGATGAGCCACATTTGCTGCAACGGATGAAATGATTGAACACAACCTCCCGGTTCTTGTCCCGCTGATATTGCTGCTCGGCGCCCTTTCGGTATCCGTGTTCGGATCATGGAAGCGTGCCTTGGCATTTCCGCTGGCGCTTGCGTCGGTGGCTGCCGCGCTTGTGGTCGCAGTGCTCGGCGTGCGACAGACCATCATCGTGGGAACAGTCCGGTACTATCTCGGCGGATGGGTCGCGCCCATCGGCATTGAGTATGTACTGGATCCGTTGTCCGCGTTCATGATGACTGTGGTGCTGACAGTGGCGGTTCTTGTGTTCGTTCATGCGCGTACAGTTGTGGCGGCGGAGCTGCCGGGCAGGGCTATTCCTTTTTACTCGGTTGCATTATTGTTGTTAACCGGGTTCAGCGGCATTGTGATGGCGGGTGACTTGTTCAACCTGTACGTGTTTCTCGAAATCAGCTCGCTTGCCGGGTACGCGCTCATTGCCGTGGGAGAAAAGCCGTCACCCGTTGCAGCGTTCCGGTATTTGCTGGTCGGCACTATCGGCGCATCGTTCTACCTGCTCGGCGTCGGGTTCATCTATATCATGACCGGATCGTTGAACATCGCGGATCTCACGAAAATATTGCCTGCTGTTGTCAGCGAGGCTCCGGTGGTTGCCGGTTTGATTCTGATGGTTGTCGGATTGGCAATCAAGATGGCACTCTTTCCGCTTCACGGATGGTTGCCCGATGCATACACGTATGCTCCATCTTCAAGCTCCGCCCTCATCGCGCCCATCGGAACAAAAATCGGGGCCTACGTGTTGCTGCGGATTCTTTTCTTCACGTTCGAACCGGGTACCGTTCGTGATACGCTTCCCGTCGCAGACATTATTCTCTGGCTTTCGTTGGGCGGAATCCTCTTCGGCTCCGTCATGGCCATCGCACAAAAAGAACTGAAGCGCATGCTGGCATATAGCAGCGTTGCGCAGATCGGGTATATCGGACTCGGCATCGGACTTGCCAATCCGCTGGGGCTCGTCGGGGCTGTTCTGCACGTTCTGAATCACGCGTTCATGAAGGGGGGACTCTTCCTTGTCGCGGGAAACCTTCGCCTGCAGATTGGCCATTCAACGATTCCCGCATTTGATGATTCTCTTCGCAAGGCAATGCCGTGGACGATGGCAGCGTTTGCCCTCTTTTCTTTGTCGATGATAGGCATTCCCCCTACAGCCGGATTCTTCAGCAAGTGGTATCTTGTGTTGGCGGGATTTGAGAATTCCAATTGGATTGCCATTGTTGTCATTCTTGCCAGCAGCTTGCTGAACGCCGTGTACTTCTTCAGAGTGTTGGAGAAGGTCTACTTGAGGAGTAACAAGAAGGGCGAGGAAACCGATATCCACCTTCCTCGCAAGGAAGTGAACTTCTCGATGCTCGCGCCAACGGTAGTACTTGCTGCGGGACTTCTGGTGTTGGGCGTATTGAATGCAGTGATTGTCACGGAGATTATTGTCTTGATGATTCCATCCGGTTTGTAACACAATGATCGAGCAATACACATCACTCATACCATTCTATGCTGTGGCAGTCTCGCTGGCGATTGTGCCGCTCATTCTTCTCAGCTCACGGTGGCCGAACATACGTGAAGGCTGGACTCTTGCCGCATCAGTTGTGAAGTTCGGCCTCGTTCTCTCGATGCTTCCTGATGCTCTTGCCAACAAGGCAGCAAGCATAGAGATTCTTGAGATTTCGCCGAATATCAACCTCGCATTGAAAGCCGATCCATTGGGCGTGTTCTTCGCCCTCATTGCATCGGGGCTGTGGGTATTCACGTCTTTCTATTCAATCGGATATGTCCGGGGATTGGACGAACACAAACAGACTCGCTACTTTGCGAGTTTTGCTGTTTGCCTCTCCGCAACGATAGGGATTGCCTTTTCCGCCAATCTCCTGACATTTCTCATCTTTTATGAAATCCTGACCATAGCAACATATCCCCTCGTCATCCACAAAGAAACGCCGGTTGCCATCAGCGCAGGACGGAAATACCTCGTTTACACTCTCACGGCCGGAGTTGTGTTGATTGCTGCGTTAGCGTGGACGTACCAGTTGAAGGGAAGCTTCGATTTTGTTCCGGGCGGATTGTTGGACGGCGTTGATGTGCCTCAAGGGACGATGACAATGCTGTTTGTGCTGTTCCTGTGCGGTGTTGGAGTGAAAGCGGGAATTATGCCGCTGCACAGTTGGCTTCCGGCAGCAATGGCCGCCCCGACGCCGGTGAGCGCATTGCTGCACGCTGTTGCCGTTGTGAAATCGGGCGTGTTCGGCGTGATGCGTGTTGTCGGATTTGTGTTTGGTCCCGGCGTGATGATGAAGTTCGGTTTGAATGATATCCTGCTCGCATTCGCCGGCGGAACAATCCTGATTGCGTCAATTCTCGCTTTGCGTGAAGATAATCTCAAACGGCGGCTCGCCTATTCAACCGTCGGGCACTTGTCGTACATCGTTCTCGGGGCAGCGTTGCTTTCACCGGGAGGTTTCACCGGCGGCCTTCTGCACACTGCCACGCACGCAACTATGAAGATCACGCTGTTCTTCTGCGCAGGCGCAATCTATGTGAATGTTCACAAAGAGAACATCAGTGAGTTGGATGGAATTGGAAAGGCCATGCCCTGGACGATGGCAGCATTCACAATTGGCGCGCTGGGACTTGCAGGGATACCTCCGGTGAACGGCTTTTCCAGTAAATGGCTGCTCGCCGGCGGCGCGCTGGAGGCGGGGGATACGATTGCGTTGACTATTCTCCTCGTCAGCGGATTGCTGAATGCGGGATACTTTTTTCCGATTATCTACCGGGCGTTCTTCAAACCCTCCGCACAGTTTGACAAGTATGGCGAAGCATCGTTGCTGATGGTTGTGCCTATTGTGGTGACCGGAACCCTTTCGATTCTCTTCGGCATATGGCCGAATCTCTTTCTTCGCTTCTATGATCTTTCCTCCATGATTGCCATGAGTGTATTCGGAGGATTTCACAGATGAAGCGATGGCATTGGATTACGATTTCCTTGCTGACATTAGCATCGCTGGTTGTTGAATTCACCATCGAGCACGGGGAACATTGGTGGAGTTCAATTCCGGCATTTTACATACTCTTTGGATTTGCGGGCTGTACGGCGATTATCTTCGTTGCAAAAACGCTCGGGAAATTGTTTCTGCAACGAGAGGAGGATTACTACGATGTGGAGTGACCTCTTCACGGTACCGGCTCTCCCGATGCTGTTAGGCGCGGCAATCCTTCCGCTGCTGCCAAAGAGTCTCCGCTCAACAGCATTTCTTTTCTTTCCCCTCGCTTCTTTGGTGGTTGTGTGGATGTTGCCCGACGGATCGCTGGTCACTGGCAAATTTATGCAATATACTCTTGTTCTGTGTCAGGTCGATCAACTGAGCCGCGTATTCGGAATCATCTTCGCGTTTATCGCTTTTGCAGGCGGTATCTATTCTCTTCATATCAACGAAACAGGTCAGCAGGTTGCGGCGTTGTTGTATGCCGGCTGTGCAGTCGGAATTACATTCGCGGGTGATCTTCTTACACTTGTGATGTTCTGGGAACTCATGGCGATCGCGTCGGCGTATCTCGTGTGGGCGAGAAGGAATGCCGATTCCGGGCGTGCAGGTATGCGCTATCTTCTTGTCCATCTTTTTGGAGGAAGCCTGTTGCTCGCCGGAATTCTGCTGCATAGTGCCGACACCGGATCGCTTGACATCGTTCGTTTGACAGAACACGGAACGATTGCTTCGTGGCTGATTCTTTCCGGCGTTGCATTGAACGCCGCGGTTCCTCCGCTTCATGCCTGGCTGGCGGATGCCTATCCTCGTGCCACCGTGACGGGAGCCGTGTTTCTCAGCGCCTTCACAACGAAATCCGCCGTGTACGTACTCGCACGCATGTTTCCGGGAATGGAGATTCTCCTCATCTTTGGTGTGATCATGACACTGTACGGTGTTGTGTTTGCCGTGCTTGCCAACGACATTCGCGAAGTGCTTGCCTATCACATCATCAGCCAGGTGGGGTACATGGTGGCGGGCGTCGGCATCGGAACCGAAATGGCGTTGAACGGGGCCGTTGCGCACGCGTACAGTCACATTCTGTACAAGGCGTTGTTGTTCATGGGGGCGGGAGTTGTCCTTCACACAACCGGTACAAGCAAATTCTCCGGCCTCGGTGGCCTGGCAAAATCCCAACCTCTGACGTTGTGGCTGTTCATGGTCGGGGCGTTCTCTATTTCGGGATTTCCGCTCTTCAACGGGTTCATCAGCAAGTCCATGATTGTCAGTGCGGCAGGCGAAGCACATTTGGATACGCCAATGCTGCTTCTTATGCTCGCATCGGTAGGTACGTTTCTCTCAATTGGGTTGAAGATTCCTGCATTGACCTGGTTTGGCGCTGATCGTGATATCCCTGTTACAAAGCCGCCTGTGAATATGCACGTGGGGATGGCCGTTGTCGCAATGTTGTGTTTCGTCTACGGGGTAGCTCCCTCACTACTATACAACATGCTCCCATATACAGTTACGTATGAGCCGTATACCGCCTATCATCTTATGGAAACTGTCCAGATTCTCCTGTTCACATTTGTTGCCTTCTGGATGTTGAAGTCGAAGTTCGTCAGCCATCCAACAATTACACTTGATACTGATTGGTTCTACAGAACACCTGCCGCCGTAATTCGAAGACTTATTGTTGATAGTCCCGGTCGTGGTTTTGATTGGGTTGAAGAGAACGTCCTGATTGGCGTGAAGTACATTGCCAATCGAGCCCGCAACCCGATATTCTTCTCCCGTAATCTTCAGGCCCCTGATGCAGACTTTGACCCTGACGTGTATCGTCCTCCTGCAGAGGTGCTGATAGCGCTTGTGTTGCTGGGCGTAGTTGTGTTGTTTGGAGTGATTGTACTTCTGTAGTTCACGAATGATGACAACGGTCATGTTGGGAGTTGCTTTGTATCTTTGTCCGACTTTTCATAATTTTCGTGCGTCACTTCGACAAGAATGCTTTGCATCACCAGCCGGTCGGCTGACAATTCCTTGATTGACAACGATTCCTGAAAATTGACAATGGATCTCTCCCAGTTACTTCACGACACACTTGCCATCGGGCCGATATCCCTCGTAACTCTCGCAGGGCTTGTTGTCCTGACAATAGAAGCGCTTCACAACAAAACAGAGGATATCAACTGCTGGGTTTCGATTGCAGGTCTGGCTGCGGCCCTGATTGTGTCGCTGGTGCAGTTGCCGGCAACCGGAACTGCATTTTCGGATATGATTGCCACAGGGGGGTATGCGTCTTTCTTTTCCGCCGTATTCGCAGTGGCCGGTTTGCTCACTGTCATGCTTTCGAAATCATACATCAAGAAACAAGGCATTGAACACGGAGAATACTATGCCATTCTCCTGTTTGCGATTGTCGGGATGATGTTGATGGCGGCGGCAACAGATTTGGTGACGCTGTTTCTCGGACTCGAACTCATGTCCCTCTCATTCTATATTTTGGCCGGATTCGTCCGTCGTCGAAACGAAAGTAATGAAGCGGCCCTGAAATATTTTCTGCTTGGAGCGTTCGCCACGGGATTTCTTCTGTACGGAATTGCGCTGTTATACGGCTCGGTTGGGACGACACACATTCCCTCCATCGTCGGTAGGGCCGGCATGCTCGCAAACTCCATGATGTTCCTTATCGGCTGCGGATTACTGCTGATCGGCTTTGCGTTCAAGATTGCTGCTGTGCCGTTTCATATGTGGGTTCCCGATGTGTACGAAGGGTCGCCGACAACGGTCAGCGGCTTCATGTCGACGGGCGGCAAGGCTGCGGCCTTTGCCGCTGTTCTTGTTGTGTTCGCGCCTGCACTTGTTCGCGGCGTTGAACCGGTACGCGATGTCTTGGCAGTACTTGCGGCGCTCTCGATGATTGTCGGAAATGTTATTGCCATTGCCCAAACGAGCATCAAGCGCATGCTTGCGTATTCGAGCATTGCTCATGCCGGATATATTCTTGTTGGCGTCATTGCGGCAAACAGCTACGGGGCGCAGGGAGTCTTGTTTTATCTTGTTGCCTACACGATGATGAATGTCGGCGCTTTTGGAATTCTCTCCTATCTCGAATCGGAAGACGGCAAGAACGTCTCGTTCGACGACTATCGCGGGTTGTCGGCCACTCGTCCGGCGCTTGCGCTGCTTATGGGTGTATTCATGTTCTCGCTGACCGGCATTCCGCCGTTCGCCGGATTCTTCGGCAAGTACTATGTCTTTGCGGGAGCCGTTCAAGCCGGATACACGTGGCTTGCCATTCTCGGGGTTCTCATGAGTGTGATCTCGGCATACTACTATCTCCGCCTTGTTGTGCTGATGTATTTCACCGAGGGGGAAAAAAGCATTCCCGTTCTTGCAGTCCCGGAATCACGTCTGGGCATGACGGCATTGGTTCTTTCGGCAATTGCACTGCTCGGCTTCGGCATCTATCCCTCCGCTGTTCTGAATTTCATCTCGCACTTCTTTTAGGCACGCGAATGCAGCTCCTTGCGACGGCTGAACAAATGCAGCAATGCGATCGTTCAGCCATCATGAAGTATTCTCTTCCGGGCATCGTCTTGATGGAGAATGCAGGGCGCGCATGCGTTGACGTGTTGCTTCAGGAGGTGGAGGCAAGGAATCTGACGCCTCCGGAGAATCATTGGATCGTGGTCCTATGCGGAAAAGGAAACAATGGGGGGGATGGCTTTGTGATTGCCCGGCATCTTGCGAATCGGGGTTACAAGGTTCATGTCGTTTTGCTGGCAAAGAGGAGGGAGGTGAAGGGAGATGCAAAGACGAACCTTGACGTTTTGTTGAAGATGGTGACTTCGAACTGGATGCCGCTTACGTTCGTGGAAGTGTCGAAGGCACAACAACTGTTGAGGTTGCCCTCATCCTCTGTGATCGTCGATGCGATATTCGGGACGGGTTTTGCGGGAGAGGTGAAAGGACTTTATCGTGCTGCGATCAAATGGATAAACAGTCAACGCGCATTCATAGCTTCGGTGGATATTCCTTCAGGAGTGAATGCGACGTCGGGAGTTGTCGAGGGTATAGCCGTGAGGGCCGATCTGACTGTGACAATGGGTCTTGCAAAAATTGGACATTACGTTGGCGCCGGACGTGATCATTCCGGCATGGTACGGATTGTTGACATCAGTATTCCGGAATTCATCTTCCGGCAGGCTGAAATCTCTACGCATCGTGTTGAATTGTCTGATGTTCGCGGAAGCCTGCCGCAGCGCCCGCTCACAGCGCACAAATACTCGGTCGGGAAAGTCCTTGTTGTTGCCGGCTCACGCAATCTGACCGGCGCTCCGTTTATGACTGCAACGGCTGCGATGAACACAGGCGCGGGTGGGGTGATGCTGGCCATCCCGAAATCTATCCATCTAACTCTCGCCCGTAAATCCACCGAAGTTATGTTCACGCCGCTGGCCGAGACTGAAGAGGGGACGATTTCTATGCAGGCCATCGAGGGACTCAATAAGCAAATCCAGTGGGCTGATGTTGTTGCACTGGGACCGGGATTGTCGCAAAACCCAGAAACACGCACGCTCGTCCATCACTTGGTCAGAAACATTGACAAGCCTCTTATCCTCGATGCTGACGGAATCGGGATGATGGCATACGACATTTCCCTTCTCAAAAAAAGAAAGTACGAGACCATTCTCACCCCGCATGTCGGCGAGTTGCGACTTCTGACAAAGCTCTCCGGTGAAGATATCGAACAGCAACGCGTTGACGTTGCCCGAACCCAGGCAAAAGGGCTCAACAGCATCGTTGTTTTGAAGGGTTCTCCGACGGTGACTGCCATTCGCGACGGTAGTGTGTTTCTAAATTCAACCGGGAATCCGGGAATGGCAACCGCCGGATCAGGAGATGTTCTTACCGGGATTATCGCATCGCTTCGTGCTCAAGGGGCCAACGCAGATATTGCCGCGTACGCCGGAGTGTATCTTCATGGACTGGCGGGTGACAGAGCAGCGGCGAAGTTCGGCGCCCGAAGCATCATGGCAATGGATATTCTGGATTGCATTCCGGAGGCGTTGCGGTTGATTGAGACGGCATGATAGAACGGCTGAAGCAGAATCGTTTCTTGTGGTACCAGGGGCCGATGATTGCATGGGCTCTTGCACTGTTTGTGCAATCGTCGATTCCCGGAGATTTCATCCCGAAAGAAGGAATCTTCACACAAGACAAACTGATTCATTTCGTCATCTACGTTCTCTTTGCCATTTCGGTTCACAGGGCAATTCGTTATCAGGACAAGTTCCCGTTTCTTGCACGACATCATTACGTGTTCACGATTCTCATCGTTTCGCTATACGGAATTTCTGATGAGTTTCATCAATCATTCGTTCCCAACAGAAGCGGCCGCATGAATGACTGGCTTGCCGATACACTCGGAGGTATCGTCTACGTCGGGTTTCATTGGCTCCGGGCGAGGTCGATAGGCATCCGTTGAGCTTCATTGCTTTTCCTTGCATGTTTGAGTAACTTGAGACAGTTTATTGCATTTCACGCTGCTACATACTGACGGTGCGGCCCGGGCAGGCATCATAAAGACCGAAAGGGGTGATATTCCGACCCCTATTTTCATGCCGGTTGGGACGCAAGGCACCGTGAAAGCTGTGGAACAGCGTGAACTTGATGAACTGGGCGCACAGATTATTCTTGGTAACACGTATCATCTGTATTTGCGGCCGGGCGTCGAGTTGATTCAGAAGGCTGGCGGACTGCACAAGTTCATGAATTGGAGCAAACCGATTCTGACGGACAGCGGTGGATATCAGGTGTTCAGCCTGTCGGAATTGAGGGGATTGGATGAGGATGGAGTAACATTCAAATCGCATCATGACGGATCGTTGCACAAGTTCACTCCCGAGAACGTTGTAGAGATTCAGCGGGGGCTCGGCTCTGACTTCATGATGGTGTTGGATGAATGTACGCCATATCCGTGTGATGAGGATTATGCCCGTGCATCAAACGAGATGACGGTGCGGTGGGCCGGACGATGCAAAAACAGGTTCTCGCAGACAGAAGCTTTGTACGGTGTCGATCAGGCTCTGTTTGCGATTGTTCAGGGCTCGACGTACCCGGCAATTCGTGAAGCCTCCGCGCATGTGCTGGTGGAGATGGATTTTGAAGGATACGCAATTGGCGGGCTTTCAGTCGGCGAACCTGCAGAAGAAATGTACAGGATTACTGAATTATGTACGTCGATTCTCCCGCAAAAGAAACCCCGATACTTGATGGGAGTTGGTACGCCGGAGAATATTCTGGAGGGCATTGGGCGCGGTATTGATATGTTCGACTGCGTTATGCCGACACGCAACGGGAGGAACGGATTGTTCTTCACGCGAAACGGAAGACTCAATATAAAGAATGCGCGATATGCGGATGATTTCCGCCCAATTGATAAACGCTGCAAATGTTACGGCTGCAGGAATTTCACGCGTGCGTACATTCGCCATCTTGTGAGATCAAAAGAGATACTGGCGCTGCAATTGGCGTCGATTCATAATCTGACGTTTTATCTGTGGCTTGTCCGGACTGCGCGTGAGGCGATTGTTGCGAATCGCTTCGCAGGATGGAAAGCCGAACAACTCAAGCAACTCTCCGCAGAAACAGCGGAGTGAACTCTTTAACATATCAAAACAGAATCAGGAGGAAATGTTGAGCTTTTTGACGTTCATATTGATGGCACCACCACCGGGAGAAGGCGGAGGAGGCGGTGGTCTGTTCAGCACGCTGATCATGTTCGGGTCGATCATTGCGATCTTCTGGTTCATGATTTTGCGGCCCCAGCAGAAGAAACAGAAGCAACATCAACAATTGATTGAAGCCTTGAAAAAAGGCGACAAGGTTATCATGACGGGCGGCATTCATGGAACAGTAGCGGGCATTGACGAAAAATCACTGCTGGTTCAGGTTGCAGACAACGTGAAGATAAAGTTCGAAAAGGGCGCCATCGCATCTGTTGTGCGTGAAGGCGAAGCTGTCGAAAAAAAGTAGGCGCAGGAAGAGGATTGTATGCGATCACAGCAGGGCCGCAAGCTCGGTATCAACACCATCGAAGAAGCGATACACGACATTGCACACGGAAAAATCATCATCGTGGTGGATGATGATGATCGTGAAAACGAGGGAGATTTTGTCTGCGCTGCCGAGTTTGCTGACGCAACCGTGATTAATTTCATGGCAACAAACGGCAGAGGGATTATCTGTACACCCCTGCTCCCCGACCGCACGAAAGAACTTGGTCTCGATATGATGGTCGAGACGAACACTTCGCTGCACGAAACGTCGTTCACCGTTTCGATCGACTATATTCATGGAACCACCACCGGTGTATCGGCCCCTGATCGTGCAGCGACGGTGAGGGCGCTTATCAATCCCAGGACCAAGCCCGGCGACCTTGCACGCCCCGGGCATATCTTTCCGCTGCGGGCGATGGAAGGAGGAGTTCTACGTCGAGCCGGCCACACTGAAGCCGTTGTTGATCTCTGCAAACTTGCCGGTTTATACCCGGCAGGGGTTCTGTGCGAGATTCTGAAAGAAGACGGGACGATGGCCCGCCTTCCGGAATTGATGAAGATTGCTGAGAAGCACCATCTTAAAATTGTCACGGTTCGAGATCTGATCGAATACCGGATGACTAAGGAAAAGCTCGTTCAGAAACTTGCCGAGACCCTTCTTCCGACCAAATACGGGTCGTTCATGATTCATATGTATCGAAGCGAGACGGACAGCAAGGAACACATTGCCCTTACAAAAGGGGAGATTGTCCCCGACAAGCCCGTACTCGTGCGAGTTCACTCCGAATGTTTGACGGGGGATTTGTTCGGCTCGATGCGCTGCGACTGTAATGAGCAGCTCATTTCAGCGCTGCGAATGGTTGAAAAAGCAGGCAGCGGTGTTGTGTTGTACATGAGGCAAGAGGGGAGAGGTATCGGGTTGCTGAACAAACTGAGGGCGTACAAACTGCAAGATGACGGTCTCGATACTGTCGAGGCGAACGAGAAGTTGGGCTTCCGGGCTGACCTTCGGGACTATGGTATTGGAGCCCAAATACTGCGCGACCTGGGAGTCACCAAAATCCGCCTTCTTACAAACAATCCAAAAAAAGTGGTTGGTCTGCATGGTTACGGCCTTGATATCGTGGAGCGGGTGCCCCTCGAAATGGATCCGAACGATCACAACGAAAGGTATCTTAAGACCAAAAGGGACAAGCTGGGCCATTTGATTCTTGTTGACCCGAAAATGAAGGCCAAATAAGTCGATAGCGAGCACAAGCAATTTTTCCCTTGCTTTTTTCGGTTGGATTCGTTACCTAATACCAGCCGATAAGGTGGTTAGCCACCATCCACACAAGTGGATGATGGCTATTTATTTTGTTCAGAATTCAATGTTGGAGATGTACATGTCCGATTCGATCTATTTGACGCGTGAACGCTTGGTGGAACTCGAACAAGAATTGCGAGAGTTGAAAACTAACGGCAGAAAGCGAATGGCAAATGTCATTGCCGAAGCTCGCGGGCATGGCGACCTTTCCGAAAATGCTGAATACGAGGCGGCAAAAGAGGAACAGCAGCATCTCGAACTCAAGATTCAGAAGCTGGAGATGACTCTGTCCAAGGCCACGATGATCGATGCAAAAGATCTTCCCAACGATAAGATCTACATCTTGAGCAAAGTAAAGCTGAGAGATTTGAAGACAGACGACCTGTTCGAATATCTTCTTGTTGCGCCGGAAGAGGCCAATTTTGAGGCAAACAAAATCTCCGTAACATCGCCAATTGGAAAGGCCCTGCTTGGAAGAAAAAAGGGGGACGCGGTAGATATAAGTGTTCCGGCAGGTATGCTCAAATACCAAATCGTGGATATCAACCGATAGTAATAGCATTTTGCTGATTTCCGAACCCTGTCCACGAATGTGGCGGGGTTTTTTATTGCCGATGCCTGGGGTTCGTGCCCTTGACTTTGAAGAGTATCAAACGTATATTTTTTGCAAATCGCATTGGTATCATTCAAGCACTCAGCTTTGTTCGTTGACATCCGGTAGTTGCACGCAAAGAGGCAGTTGCGTATATTGATGCACCAATGCGGGAATAGCTCAGTTGGTAGAGCGCAACCTTGCCAAGGTTGATGTCGCGGGTTCGAGTCCCGTTTCCCGCTCTGTCCCAATTCGTTGGGACAACTTGGACACTCAGTAATCGCGCTGATTGTCTGAAAAATACACTTCCTCTTTAAAGTGGCCCCGCCGCCCCAAATCCCACCAGGTGGCGGGGTTTTGTTTGTCTGCGGAAGTGCTCGAGGATGTGACCTCATGTGGGTTGAGTTGAATGATCCGGCCCCGTACCGCACCCGCCGCAGGCGGGCAAGAGTGGTAAGGGAGAGTCGAGTGTTCTACGTATATGTACTACGGAGTTTGCGAGACGGAAAGCATTATACTGGCTCCACGGTGAACATAACGAAACGGCTGGGTGAACACAATGCGGGTAAGACGGAGTCAACAAGAAGGCGGCGTCCATTTGTTCTGGTCTATCACGAGGAATACCTGACCAGAGAAGAGGCTGAGAGAAGAGAGAGATTCTTGAAGAGTGGGAAAGGTAGGCAAGAGCTGAAGGAGATATTGAACGGCGCCGTACCCAAGTGGTAAGGGAGAGGTCTGCAAAACCTTTATGCCGCGGTTCGAATCCGCGCGGCGCCTCAAATGAATTTCCGCCTGACGCCGTCAGGTTTCATGCCGGGGTGGCGGAATTGGTAGACGCACAGGACTTAAAATCCTGAGGGTCGCAAGGCCCGTGCCGGTTCAAGTCCGGCCCTCGGTACATAATTCTATACTCGGAACAACCTAAGCTGGTTTCAATGTAACGGTAGCGGGCGGTTAGCTCAGTTGGTTAGAGCGCTACCTTGACATGGTAGAGGTCACAGGTTCGACTCCTGTATCGCCCACATGATGATCGTCCCGCCGATAAGGCCCCGGGACGATTTTCGTTTCTGTACGTACATGCAATGAAAGCGCCGTCCGAGGTTCTGGCGGACATAAGATATCTATGGCAAATCAAATCCACATTACATTCCCCGACGGGGCGGTTCGCTCGTATGACAAGGGCGTAACCGGACAGCAAATCGCCGAGAGCATCAGTGCCGGATTGGCAAAGGCTGTGCTTGCCATTTCCGTCAATGGTGAGGTTGTTGACTTGTTCCGCCCAATCGAGCATGATGCGGCAATCAAGCTGCATAAGTGGGAAGATGATGAAGCGAAACGAACCTACTGGCACAGTTCGGCCCATCTGATGGCTGAAGCCGTTGAGACTCTCTTTCCGGGCACCAAGTTTGGCATCGGACCACCCATTGAAAACGGCTTCTACTACGATATTGATATGGGGGATCACTCGTTGACCGCAGGTGATCTGGTCGAGATTGAGAAGAAGATGGCCGAGTTCTCAAAGCGGGATGTCCCCTACAAACGGGAAGTGATTTCGTGGGATGATGCCGTCGCGTACTTCACGAAAAAGAATGATCCGTACAAACTCGAGTTACTTGATGGACTAAAAGGGGAGCAGATCACCTTCTACCTTCAGGGCAGCTTCACCGACCTTTGCTTCGGACCTCATATCCCGTCAACGGGAAGAATCAAGGCGATCAAGCTTCTTAGTGTGGCCGGGGCGTATTGGAGAGGAAGCGAAAAAAACAAGATGCTTCAACGCATCTATGGCATCACCTTTCCCAACCAGAAGGAACTGGATGAGTATCTGTTCCGGCTCGAAGAAGCGAAGCGACGTGACCATCGGAAGATCGGTCAGGAGTTGGAATTGTTTCTCCTTACTCCGAAAGTCGGGGGCGGACTTCCAATTTGGATGCCGAAAGGAACAATCGTCAGGGAAACGCTGGAGAATTTCCTGCGTGATGAACAGCGGAAACGGGGCTACCTGCCGGTTGTGACACCGCATATCGGCAATCTCAATCTCTACAAAACCAGCGGGCACTATCCCTACTATAAGGATAGCCAGTTCGCCCCTATTGTGGTGGAGGATGAAGAGTACCTGCTAAAGCCGATGAACTGTCCTCATCATCACCAAATCTACATGGCTAAGCCGCGCAGTCACCGCGATTTGCCATTGCGGATTGCCGAATTCGGGACTGTGTACCGGTATGAACAATCCGGCGAGCTGAACGGGCTGACTCGCGTACGGTCGTTCACTGTGGACGACTCGCATATGTACGTCAGACCCGATCAACTTAAAGACGAATTATGTGATGTGATCGAGTTGATTCAGCTTGTTTTCGATACCCTCGGGTTCAAGGATTTCAAGACGAGGCTCTCGTTCCGCGACCCGAAAAACAAGGAAAAATACGGCGGCGAAGACTCCATGTGGGAACGTTCAGAGAAGGAAATCAAGGAAGCGGCTGACTTAAAGAAGCTAAATTACTATATTGGGATTGGTGAAGCTGCGTTCTACGGTCCCAAGATCGACTTCATGGTTCAAGATTCGTTGCGACGAACTTGGCAACTTGGAACAGTTCAGGTGGATTATGTTATGCCGGAACGCTTCGGGCTTGAATACGTCGGCAGCGATGGCCAGAAACATCGCCCTGTGATTATACACCGGGCGCCGTTCGGTTCCCTTGAGCGATTCATCGGCGTGCTGATTGAACACTATGCCGGCGATTTTCCTCTTTGGCTTGCGCCGGTGCAGGCGGTGATTCTTCCGATAACTGACGCGCATGTTGAGTATGCCCGCAGCATCGAGAAGGAATATGCCGCGAACGGTATTCGTGTGGAGTTGGATGATAGGAATGAGAAGATCGGTTACAAAATCCGTGAGTGGGAGACCAAGAAAGTGCCCTACATGCTCGTCGTTGGCGAGAAGGAGAAATTAGCCAATGCCGTTGCGGTTCGTCAGCACAAGAAAGGGGATATCGGTTCAATGAAACGGGAAGAATTTCTCCGTACAGCGAAAGAAGAAATCGACAACAAAACAATTCACTGGTAAAGAATAACAAAAGAAGAGGCCTCCCATCGCCAAAGAAAAAATTCGCGTGAACGAGGATATTCGCGCAACGCAAATCAGGGTGATTGATGATCGCGGCGCTCAACTCGGAGTCATGTCGCCCCGTGATGCAATCCAGATTGCGCGTGAGCGTGATGCCGATTTGGTGGAAATCGTACCCAACGCCAATCCGCCCGTCTGCAAAGTGATCAACTTCGGTAAGTTCAAATACGAACTTGCAAAAAAGGACAAGATTCAGAAAAAACACCAGCACGTATCGTTGCTCAAGGAACTCCGGTTCCACCCGAACACCGACACGCATGATTTTGATTTCAAGGTACGTCACGCGATCAATTTTCTCAAAGACGGCCACAAAGTGAAGGCAAGCGTCGTTTTCAAAGGCAGGGAGATTACCTACAAAGAGAAGGGTGAAGATCTGCTTACGCGGTTTTCGGAACGTGTAAGCGAGTTCTCAAAAGTAGACCAGGCCCCGCATATGGAAGGCCGCAGCATGATTGCAATCTTCGCTCCTGAGCGGAAGAAAGCCTCAAAGGCCGATGACACATCAAGCAAGCAGGGTGCTTCAGAAAACAAGAAACAGAATTTGAAACCGGAACAAGCATCATAAAGGAAATTCCTCAATGCCAAAAATGAAAACCAAGAGTGCCGCAAAGAAGCGGTTCACGGTAACAGGAACAGGAAAAGTGAAGCGTGCAACCGCCTACCGCAGCCATATTCTCACATCGAAATCAAGGAAGCGCAAGCGCAAACTTCGCCTCGGCGGACTCGTCGCAAAACAGGACGAGAAGCAGGTGAAGACAATGCTTGCTATGTAACATCAAGACTGTAATTCACGTCCCGCCGAAGGCGGGAGTATTTATCAACTACACAAAGGACAAGAGCAACTATGCCACGTTCGCAAAACAAAGTTGCCTCCCATCGCCGTCGCAAGCGCATTCTCGCGCAAGCGAAAGGCTCATGGGGTGCGAGAAGCAAGGTCCTCACCGTCGTCAAGCATCACGTCGATAAAGGCTACCAGTATGCCTACCGTGACCGCAAGGCGAAGAAACGGACCTTCCGTCAATTGTGGATCACGCGCATCAACGCCGCGGCACGATTGAACGGCACAACATATTCACGATTGGTTGACGGACTCAGCAAAAAGAAAGTCGATATCAATCGCAAAGTGTTGGCGGAACTTGCAGTGAGCAACCCGGAAGCATTTGCCGAGGTTGTGAAGTTCGCCAACGCGTAAGTTCTTTCAGCGTCTTCCTGTTGTTGCAGGGCGTTCGCAAGAACGTCCCTGCGCAGGAAGATTTTTCATATCACTCCTGCCTATCATGCAAACCAAGATTGCAGAGCTTCGCGAACAGGTCGAAGCGGAGATTGCCTCGGTAACAACCGCTGGCCAGCTTGAAGCATTCCGTATCAAATTCCTTGCGCGAAAAGGTCTCGTTGCCTTGCTCTTCGATGAGTTGAAGAACGTTCCTACAGCGGAAAAACCCATGGCCGGCAAACAACTCAACGAGCTTCGTCAACGGACGCAATCATTGTTCGACGAAAAGGCAGCCTCGCTGAAATCCGCACCACATGTGTCGGCGCAACTCGACCCAACACTGCCGGGGCGACGAAAATTCCTTGGTACGAAACATCCGCTGATGCAAACGCTAGACGAGATCAAGTCGATTTTTGTCGGGATGGGATTCGGCATCGCTGACGGTCCGGAAATAGAAGATGACTGGCATAACTTCGGAGCCTTGAACTTTCCGCCCGACCATCCGGCACGTGATATGCAGGATACGTTCTTCATTGATAAGAATATCCTTCTGCGTACACATACCTCGCCTGTCCAGATTCGGGTCATGGAGAATACCAATCCTCCCATTCGAACCATCATGCCCGGGAGGGTGTATCGCAACGAGGCGGTGAGCGCACGGAGTTTATGCAACTTCTATCAAGTCGAAGGACTTGCCGTGGATGTCGGGATTACGTTCAGCGAGCTGAAAGGAACGTTGCTCTCCTTCGCCCGTCAGTTCTACGGAAAGGACATTAAGTACCGGTTTCGCCCGAGTTTTTTCCCGTTTACCGAGCCAAGCGCGGAAATGGATATAACGTGCTTCATTTGCAAGGGGAGGGGGTGTCGCATGTGCAAGCATTCCGGCTGGCTTGAGATTCTCGGTTGCGGAATGGTCGATCCGAATGTATTCCTGTCGGTCGGATACGATCCGCAGAAGTACACCGGGTATGCTTTCGGGATGGGCATTGAACGCACGGCTGCGCTTCTGTACGGGGTCGATGATATCCGTTTGTTTTATGAGAATGATGTGAGATTTTTGAGGCAGTTCTAAGGGAAAGCGTGTAAACTCGGTGGTTCATCTTACTGCAAGAAAAAGCAATGAAGCTCTCGCACAACTGGTTACAACAATACATCAAATTTAGATTCACTCCTGAAGAGTTGAGCGAAGAACTCACGATGCTCGGACTTGAAGTCGAGGGTTACGAACGTTTGGGAGAGAAATACAACGGCTTTGTCATCGGAAAAGTGCTTGAGGTGCAAAAACACCCAAACGCGGACAAACTCACCGTCTGCAAGGTTGAAGTCGGGAAAGAAGTCCTGCAAATTGTCTGCGGCGCGCCGAATGTTGCTGCAGGACAGAAAGTAGCCGTCGGCCTTTCAGGAGCAGTTATCCCGAAGAATCAGCACGACCCGAACGGCAAACCGTTCACCCTCTCACACGTGAAGTTGCGCGGCGTCGATTCGTTCGGAATGATCTGTTCGGAATATGAACTCGACCTCGGCCCCGACAAAGATGGCATTCTCGTGCTCGACCGGAAAGCGAAGATCGGTACATCGCTTTCTTCCTATTTGGGTTTAGATGACATTGCATACGAAATCGGTATTACACCCAATCGCCCTGATTTGTTGAGTCACTTCGGTGTAGCGCGGGAGATCGGCATCCTTGTCGGTAAGCAACCGTCTCTTCCAAAGGTGAAGGTGAAAGAGTCGAAGGTTTCTGTTGCCAAACACTTCTCCGTCAAGGTTGAAGACAAAGTCAATTGCCCCCGGTTTGCGGTGAGAGTTGTTCGAGGTGTCACGATTGGCCCTTCACCCGATTGGCTGCAGCATGCTTTGCGCGCTGCAGGGTTGCGGCCTCTCAACAATGTTGTCGACGTGACAAACTATGTGATGCTTGAATGCGGACAGCCGATGCATGCGTTTGATTATGCACAGTTGCGGGGGAACAAAATCATTGTCCGGAAGGCAAAGGCAGGCACGTCGTTCACGACTCTTGACGGTAGGGAGCATGCCCTTCCAGAGGGAGCGGTAATGGTATGTGATGGAGAGCGTGAGGTTTCCATTGCGGGAGTTATGGGAGGGGAGAATTCAGAGATTTCCGACACGACAACAGATGTTGTTCTTGAAAGCGCGTACTGGAATCCTTCAAGCATCCGTCGCACGGCAAAAGCGTTGGGTATGAGTTCTGATGCCGCATATAGATTTGAGCGTGGCGCCGATCCTCATGCCATACCGTACGCTCTTGACAGAGCGGCGGAGTTGATTCTGCAAACTGCCGGCGGTGAATTGTTGAGGGGAACAGTCGACATCTATCCGAAGCATATCAAAGAGCGGATTGTGCCATTGCGAACCTCCCGATGTAATCAACTCCTTGGGACTTCGCTCTCTTCCACCCAAGTTGTGTTATGTCTGAAGAAGCTTGGTATTGCCAAAGTGAAGGGTTCCGGAGACAAGAACTTCTTTCGCATACCAACATTTCGTGTGGATATCGGACGTGAAATCGATTTGATTGAAGAAGTAGCCCGCGTGTTCGGGTACAATAACATCGAAAGCAAGACAGTTTCTGCGATCGACTTCAATCACCCTTTCAGCAAACAGATCCTTGCCGACCGCATCTGTGATACTCTCGTCGGGTTTGGCTATCATGAGGCGCTGACCATTTCCATCCAATCAGAAGAGACAGCCCGTCTTGCGGGAGCAGCGCCGGTGGTTTTGATGAATCCTCTCGGCAAAGAGATGTCCACCATGCGGACGAGTCTCATTCCCGGCCTGCTGGAAGCTGCTGTGCGCAACCAGAGTTATGGTAATTCAGACCTCAGACTGTTCGAAATAGGGCATGTTTTCAGGGGGGATACCGAACCTCAAATGGTCGGGAATATTCGGGAGGATGAGCGGGTTTGCCTGTTTCTTTCTGGGCAGAGCCGCCCCAAACATTGGAACACGGAATCTGAACCGGTCACCCTTTATGACCTCAAGGGGGAGGTTGCCGACCTTCTGGACGCGTGCGGGCTTGACAGTTGGCGCTATATTTATTATTCTACGAGTGAAACTTTAGCTGAGAATCCTATCTTCGTTGAAATCAACGGTACGACAGCAGGATTTCTCGGGAAGGTTAAAGAGGAGGTTTGCAAGAGATTTGGCTTTGAGCAGGAAGCGTTTGTCGCTGAACTGACGCTTTCAACTCTCAAAACCGACAAGAAAAGGAAATATACGGCGTTGCCGAAATTTCCGAAAGTACATCGGGATGTTGCTTTTGTTGTGGATTCGAATGTTACAGCAGAGGCGCTGGAACAATGTATGAAGGAATCCGGCAGCGGTCTATTGCAGGAAGTTGAGTTGTTTGACATGTACGAAGGCGAGAATCTCCCGAAGGGAAAAAAGAGTCTCGCGTTCACGTTGGTCCTCCAGTCGCATGAAAAGACCCTCATTGATCATGAAATTGATTCAGAGGTCCGACGCATTGTTTCAAAGGCGGAGAGCGAACTCGGCGCAGAACTGAGAAGCGCATAACAACGAATTCACAAACAACAACAAGGCTCTTGAGTGGAGCAGCTTGCGCAAATCGAGGATTCAGTCAAAGCGTTGTGGGAAAAGGCGAAACGGGCTGGCGATACCATTGTCCGTTTGCGGGAAGAGAAACAAGCATTGACATCCGAAGTTCACGTGTTGCGGCAGGAGGTGGGGAAGTTGAAGGGTGAACTCGCGGCCAGAGAGCAACAACTGCAACGGCTTGTTGCCGCAGCCGGCGAAGCAAAATCTTCGATCGGCATGTCGAATGGTGAACGCGAGCAGCTCACCGCAAAGGTGAAGGAACTACTGGCGAGAATTGACGCCTACTTGTAGGCTCGTCCATTTCGCTATGTCGGGACTCACGATGTGCCGTACGCGCAAGCGTATGAGAGACAGTCAACGGTTCGGTTACAAAAAGGCAACTACAATGTCGGCAGACAGAAAAAGCATTCGAGTAAAGATCTTCGGGTCGGAGTATCCGCTACGGGGAGAGAGTGAGGATTTCACTCGGCGGGTGGCAACATACGTTGATGAAATGATCACCACCATCCATAACAAGATTCCCGAGCAGCCTACGCTGACCGTTGCTGTACTGTCTGCGTTGAATATCACGGAAGACCTCTTCAAAGAACGGGAACGATCGAAGGCAATGGCATCGGCTGTGGAAAGTGAAATTACCAAGCTTAACAATTACCTCGACACCTGCTTACAGGAGAACTAACCCGTGTTCATTCAACAAAAAGGAGTTTTCTGTTCTTTTATGGCACAAGGAACGCCGAGTACGGATGTTGTACAATCCGCACCGTCAACCGTCTCAAACATATTATAAAGAACCAACATTTTTTATAAGGGAGCCCGACTCGTGGGCGTTGATTACACGCCGCATTTCGCTTAGGCGGAATTCTTGCGATGACATCATGCCACTGGCGTGACGAGCGAGAGTGTGGAAGTAAAAGGCGCCCAGGCGAGCACCCATTATGTTTGGAAAGAGGTTCTTTACTAATTGACTCTTTTGGTTCGGTTGTGCCGTGCGGATTTTTTTTTGCTACGGCGATGGTGAGATGTAGCGGATCATTCTGAGAATACGGAGGTGGTATGGACATTTATATTTTGGTTCCGTTGGTGCTGCTTGCCTGCGGAATCAGTTTCTTCATCGGATGGTTTCTTAATCAGAAAAGCGGCGAAAACAAAATAGCGACTGCGACCGATCAAGCGAAAAAGATGATCGCTGATGCTGAAAAGGAAGCGGAGACACTCAAGCGCGAAAAACTGCTTGAAGTGAAGGACGAGTGGTACTCGAAGAAGAAAGAGTTCGATGCGGACGTTCAAAGCAAGCGCAGCAAACTTCAGGCGCAGGAAAAGGCCCTTGACTCGCGCGAAGAAAACATCGACCGGAAAGTCGAACTCATCAACAAGAAAGAGCGCGAGCAGACACAGATAAAAAGGCAAATCGAAGAGCGGGGGAAAGCCCTCGACAAAAGGCAGTCCGAACTCGACCAGATGATCGGAGAAGAGAACATCCGCCTCGAACGGGCATCAGGGTTGTCGCGGGAAGAGGCGAAGCGGGTTCTCATGGAAAACCTTGCCAACGACGCCCGCTCGGAAGCAGCTCACATGCTGAAAGAACTGCGCGACAAGGCGAAAGACGATGCGAAGAAAGAAGCGCAAAAACTGATCGTTCACGCAATTCAACGCACCGCCGCTGACCATTCCGTGGAAACGACAGTCAGCGTTCTGAACATCCAAAGCGATGAAATGAAGGGGAGGATTATCGGGCGTGAAGGCCGCAACATTCGCGCATTCGAGGCCGCGACGGGAGTGGATGTGATTGTTGATGATACCCCCGAGGCAGTCATCCTCTCGGGGTTTGACCCGTTTCGTCGAGAGGTTGCACGATTGTCACTCGAACGGTTGATTGCTGACGGAAGAATCCATCCCGCAAGGATTGAAGAGATAGTCGAAAAAGTCAAGCAGGAGCTGGAAGAAGATATCATCAAGACGGGTGAAAACACGCTTCTCGAACTTGGTTTGCACGGCGGACACAAGGAAATTCTGAAACTCATCGGTCGCATGAAGTATCGTTCAAGCTACGGCCAGAACATGTTGCAGCACAGCATTGAAGTAGCGTTTCTGACAGGCATGATGGCCGCCGAACTCGGGCTTGATGCGGGTCTCGCAAAGCGGGCGGGCTTGCTGCACGACGTCGGGAAATGTGTCGATAAGGGGGTTGAAGGGCCGCACGCCCTGCTCGGTTATGAAATCGGCAAGAAGTATGGTGAGCATCCGGTTGTGGTGAATGCCATCGGCTCTCACCACGACGATATCCCGATGGAATCGCCGATTGCTGCACTTGTGCAGGCTGCTGATGCGATCAGCGGCGCACGGCCGGGAGCTCGGCGCGAATCGGTGGAGGGATATGCCAAGCGTCTCGAAAAGCTCGAAACTTTTGCCAACTCATTTCAGGGTGTCGAGAAGACCTATGCCATTCAGGCCGGACGCGAGATTCGCGTTGTTGTCGAGCCGGGAAAGGTCGACGACGCAATGGCAGATCAACTCGCGCACGATATTGCGGCCAAAATCCAGCAGGAGATGGAATACCCGGGCCAAATCAAGGTGATGGTTATCCGTGAATTCAGATCAGTTGCCATAGCAAAGTAACGTTCTCCATTCAGAAACCTCGCAATGAAGAAGAGTAGTAGGATGAAGAATCCTCGCCGTTCCCCGCGTTTGTCACGGAAGCGCGGGGACTCTCTTTTAGTCTCTCCCGGGAGGCCTCTTCGTGTAGGTGTTACAGGCGGGATCGGAAGCGGCAAATCTACCGTCTGCGGGTTGCTTGCAGCAATGGGGCGACCGGTGCTGTCGGCCGATGATATCGCAAGGGGTCTTACCGATACCAACAACGAAATACAATCCGCAATACGGGAAACGTTCGGAAGTACCGTGTTCCTTCCCAACGGACTGGTTGATCGCAAAGCGCTCGCCTCCGTTGTCTTCAACAATCGTTCTCTGCGCAAGACTCTCGACGCAATCATCCACCCGTATGTGTTCTCGGCCATTGATGTGGCAATCGGGCAGTTTGATGCTGCCGTTCGCTATGTGGTTATCGAAGCTGCCCTGATTTATGAGACTGGAATGGATAAACGGCTTGACTACGTCGTGATGGTGAATGCCGCGGAGAAAACACGTATCGTACGAGTGATGTCGCGGGACAACATTGCACGCGAAGCGGTTGAAGCACGAATACGCGCTCAAATGGATGTGAAGAAGAAGGTCACGCTCGCCGATTTTGTGATCGACAATGACGGATCGGAAAATGAACTTGCTTCGCGTGTGAAATTTCTTGATACGTTACTCTCACTGATGAATCCCGCGAAGAAATGACGCCGCCTTCCCGGCACACGTCGTTTCTTTCATACATTTCTTGTATTTTCCTTTGTCGTTCACGAATAATATGAATCCTGATGACACACCGGTTTGATTTTCTGGTTCTCGGCAGCGGCATTGCGGGACTTTCGTATGCGCTCAAAGTTGCCGAATACGGAACGGTGGGCATCATCACGAAAAAAGAAAAGGCCGAGTCCAATACCAACTATGCACAGGGGGGGGTGGCCGCGGTGATGTCGCAGCTTGACTCGTTTGACATGCACATTCACGATACGCTCTCCGCAGGCGGCGGCTTGTGTCATAGCGAAGCTGTTGAGATTCTTGTCAGAGAAGGACCGGAGCGCCTTCGTGAATTGACGCAAATCGGCGTTGAGTTTACGCGCAATCAGACGGGTGGACTCGACCTCGGACGTGAAGGGGGGCATTCCGTCAATCGCATTGTTCACTCGCATGATCTCACGGGCCGGGAAATCGAACGTGCCCTGGTCGCGAGAGTCACTTCCCATCCCGACATTCATGTCTTTGAGAATCACATTGCCATTGACCTTCTTACCGAACATCACGCGGCGACGAAACACGTTATTGACGGAACGAATATTCATTGCTGGGGAGCGTACGCCCTCAATGTGTATGAAAACGTTGTGCAGACGTTTCTTGCCAAGGCTGTATTACTTGCGACAGGCGGACTCGGTCACGTCTATCTCCACACAACAAATCCATTAATTGCCACGGGAGACGGTGTAGCGATGGCGTATCGAGCGGGCGCGACCATCGCGAACATGGAATTTGTCCAATTTCATCCTACAAGTCTGTATGATTCGGGCAGCCCGTCGTTCCTTATTTCCGAGGCGGTTCGCGGTTTCGGCGGAATCCTGAAAACACAGGATGGGGAAGAGTTCATGCAGAAGTACGACGACCGCAAATCGCTCGCACCGCGCGATATTGTCGCGTATGCCATCGATACGGAGCTGAAACGGCGAGGTGACGATTTTGTGATACTCGATTTGCGACATCTTCCGGCTGACGATATCATCCGCCATTTTCCTCATATCTACCAGACATGCCTCGAGAAATACAAGCTGGATATCACCCGTGAGCCGATTCCTGTTGTGCCGGCTGCGCATTATGCATGCGGAGGAGTTCTCACCGACACGAACGGGCGAACCTCGATTCACGGGTTGTATGCTTCGGGAGAAGTGAGCATGACAGGCGTTCACGGAGCAAACCGGCTCGCGAGCAACTCGTTATTGGAGGGACTGGTGTTCTCCGATAGAGCCGCCCGTCATGCCCGCGAGTTCCTTGCCCGGAAACACGCTGCCATTCCGGAGATCAGAGATTGGGATGACAGCGGCACGCTGAACAGCGAGGAATGGGTCTTGATTTCCCACAACCGGCGCGAGATACAACAAATCATGTGGGATTATGTGGGGATTGTACGATCGAATTTGCGTCTCGAACGCGCGTTGCGCCGGATGGATTTGATTCGCAACGAAGTGGAAACGTTCTACAAAAAAACCAAAGTGACCGAAGGGTTGATCGAGTTGCGCAATCTTGCCCTGTGCGCGATGTTGGTCATCACATGCGCGATGAAACGGCGCGAAAGCAGGGGATTGCATCTGACAACCGATTATCGGGGGCGGAATGACAAGGAGTTTCTTGCAGACACCATCGTTGATTAGCCCCGCAAGTTCAGCTATATTAATGTGCATTCAACACCAAAACCATGATCGCTGATAACCAAGACAAACCCCGCTGCCACTGCGCAGTGTTTGGCGTGTTCGGCCATCCTTCGGCGGCACAGTTCACCTACTACGGCCTGCTTGCCCAGCAGCATCGGGGACAGGAAGGCTCCGGCATCGTCACCTCCCAGTTCGATCCGAAAATCAAGCGCCACCGTTTTCACATGCACAAGGATTTCGGGCTTGTAACGGAAATCTATCGCGACGAGAAACTTCTCACAGAAACTCTTCGCGGAAGCATGGCTGTTGGCCATAACCGATATTCGACAGCAGGCGCTGCTGATAACAAACTGAACATCCAGCCGCTGACGGTGATCTACAAGAACGGGAATCTCGCAGTCGCGCATAACGGCAATCTCACCAACTTCAAACAGATCCGAAAGGAGCTTCAGGAGGAAGGAACAATCTTTCAGACGACCTCCGATACCGAAGTGATCCTCCACCTGATTGCCCGCAGCAAAGAGAAGGATCAGATCGATCAGATACGCGAGGCGCTTTCCCGGATTCGCGGGGCTTTCTCGCTTGTTATCATGACGGACGACAAACTGATAGCAGCCCGGGATCAGTCAGGTTTCCGTCCGCTTGCTCTTGGAAAAAAGTTGAACGCCAGCCCTGATGGCAGTCAGGCATTCTTTATCTCGTCGGAAACGGTTGGGTTCGATATCATTGACGCGGAGTACGAACGCGATATCGAACCTGGCGAACTTGTCGTGATCGATGCAGAGAGTACGAAAACGGGTGCAGTGAAATCCCTGCGGATTCATGACGGGAAAGAAACGCCACATCATTGTATTTTTGAGTACATCTATTTCTCCCGTCCGGACAGTCGGATTTTCGGACACAGTGTTGACAAAGTTCGCCGCAAGCTCGGGAAGAATCTTGCGAAGACAAAACCTGTTCGTCCGAAAGATTCCGGGGCAAAAGTCATTGTCATCAACGTTCCTGATTCGAGCAACACCGCCACCATGGGATTTGTGCAGGAGACGAACAAGCACGGCGGTTCAGTCAAGCTGGAAATCGGCTTGATTCGAAGTCACTACATCGGCAGAACGTTCATTCAGCCGAAGCAGGATGTCCGGGAAAACAAAGTCAAGACGAAGTTCAATACAGTGAAGGGTGTGTTGAAGGATAATGTTGTTGTGATTGTCGATGACTCGATCGTCCGCGGAACAACATCAAAACAGCTTGTGCAACTTGTCAAGCAAGCAGGCCCGAAGGAAGTTCATTTCCGGGTCACCTCTCCACCCATCAAGTTTCCTTGTCACTACGGCATGGATTTCCCGACGCCGGATGAACTCGTTGCCAACCAATGCAACGGCGACGTGAAGAAAATCGGCGCGGAGTTGGGCGTTAACAGTCTTGAGTATCTTGAAATTGATGATTTGCTGGACTCCGTGCCACAGGAAAACGGCGCAAACTATTGCACAGCGTGCTTCAGCGGGAAATACCCGATTCCCATCGACAGTAACCAAACAAAGGATGAGAATGAGGCATGAGAACGACTTGGCGCAAGCCTCAGCCGTTTCCGGGTTAGGACGCTTTTTTACTGTCTCGAATTTGCTCAGTATTTGCCGCGCAGTACTTGCTGTTCCTTTTGCAATGGTAATGCTGTCCGATATTCCCGACAAGACACTGTGGGGGATTCTCATTCTGGCGGTTGCTGCACTCACAGATAAACTCGACGGGGCTCTGGCCCGGAAGTACAATGAGATTACTGAATGGGGGAAGATTCTCGATCCGTTGGCTGACAAAATCGGAATCGGCGTTGTCGCAGTTGTGCTTGTGATGCTGGGCCTTGTTCCCCTCTGGTTTGTGCTTGTGCTTTTTGGCAGGGACCTGTTGATCCTCGCGGGTGGTCTCTACTTGAAGAAATACACATCCATTGTACCTCAGTCAAATCTGCTTGGGAAATGGACCATCGGCATCCTTGCCCTGATGATGGTGTGTGCCTTGATGGAGTGGAGTATCGCCACGGAGATATTTTTGTGGACGAGTGTTGCGATGCTCGTTGCCTCTCTCGGCATGTACCTCTCGAGATTTCTCGAGATTGTAAAGGCCTCCAGCTCACCCAGTACGAAGTGAACACAACAGAGATCTCAATGGGTTTCTTTGATAAAATAGGCTTCACAAAACTGAAGGACGGACTTTCCAAAACCCGCGAGGGGATAGTCGGGAAAGTTGCTCGGTTGGTGACGACCAAATCGAAAATCGATGATGTGACGCTTGAGCAGCTTGAGGAAATCCTCATTGGCGCCGATGTCGGTGTTGCAGCGACACTCGACATTGTTGATGCTATTCGCAAACGGGCGAAGGAAGAACGCTTTGCCGATGCGTCAGAACTGAATGTCCTGTTGCGCGATGAAATTCAGCGGCAATTTGCAGGCGGGGCAAACGACACGGATCCATTTCATGTGCCGTCGGAAAGGCCATTTGTCATCATGGTAGTCGGGATCAACGGCGTTGGTAAGACGACATCCATCGGCAAGCTTGCTAACATCTATACAAAAGCCGGAAAGAAAGTCGTGATCGGTTCGGCGGATACGTTTCGTGCCGCAGCCAACGAGCAGCTTGAAATCTGGGCGAAGCGTGCCGGTGCTGAAATCATCCGGCAGTTGCATGGTTCCGACCCGGCGGCAGTTGCCTTCGACGCTGTGAAATCGGCAACTGCTACCGGAGCGGATGTTGTCATCATCGACACAGCGGGCAGGCTTCACACGAAAGTGAATCTGATGGAGGAATTGAAAAAGATCCGCCGTGTGATTGCAAAACAGAACGAAGCATTTCCGCACGAAGTGTTGCTCGTGATTGATGCTTCAACAGGGCAGAACGGTATGCAGCAAGCCAGGCAATTCAGTGCAGCGTCCGGTGTGACCGGGCTCGTCCTTACGAAGTTGGATGGAACGGCGAAAGGCGGGATTGTTCTTGCTATCAGCAAAGAAATGAACCTCCCAATCAAGTTTATCGGCGTCGGTGAACAGATTGATGACCTGCAACCATTTGACAGGAAAGCGTTCGTCGAAGCGCTTTTTGGAGCAACGTGAACAACCGTAGAGTACAGGTTCTTTCCGAACATCTTGCCAACCAAATAGCGGCAGGCGAAGTTATTCAACGTCCCGAGTCCGTTGTGAAAGAGTTGCTGGAGAACTCCCTTGATGCGGACGCGAAGAACCTGCTCGTCGCCATCAAGGAGGGGGGGAAGAAGCTGATTCAGATTGTTGATGACGGGATGGGAATGGATGAGCAGGATGCTGTTGCGTCGTTTCTGCGTCATGCAACAAGCAAAATCTCCTCCATCGACGATCTGGAAGGAATTCAAACATACGGCTTTCGCGGCGAAGCACTTGCCTCTGTGGCTGCCGTAGCCCGCGTGACGATGAAAACCCGCCGACGCGAAGATGATACAGCCGTTGTTCTACAGATTGACGGTGGCAGCAAGCCTCAGATCTCACGCGAGGGGAGAGAACCCGGCACGTCAATCACAGTACACAATCTCTTTTTCAATGTTCCCGCACGGCGAAAATTTCTGAAAAGCAACAACACGGAATTCCGTCACATTTATGATGCCGTTCAACGTGTTGCGCTCAGTCATCCCGAAGTTGCACTGAAGTTCATCAGCGATGACGAGACGATCTTCGATCTCAAATCGGCAACGCTTGAGGAACGGATGCTTGATGTGTTTGGTGATAGACAAGTGGAACAGATGGTTTGGCTTGAGGAACGATCGGCGTACGTGTCGGTTTCGGGTTTCATCGGAAAGCCGGTGTTCGGACAGAAGAGCAGGGCACATCAATACCTCTTTCTCAACAAGAGGTTTATCACAAACCGGAATATCAGCCACGCCGTGTATACAGCGTATGAGAATCTGTTGGTGAAAGGAACGTTCCCTTTCTTCCTTCTCTTTCTGGAGATCGATCCGCATCGCGTTGATGTGAACGTTCACCCATCCAAGATGGAGGCGAAGTTCGAGGACGAACAGAATATCTACCGGTTCGTCTCGAATGGTGTTCGCCGGACTCTCGCGAGCAACAACCTTGTTCCTGCGATGTCATCTTCATACGGGGAGGACAAGCCCGGGGAGATCGGCCTTCAGTTCACTCGTCGACAGCATAGCTGGCCGGTTCCCCGACAGTTTGTCGACCGTTCAACAGGCGAGATTATCACGCCCGGCAGGGAACCCGCCGTTGACCAGACCCGGATGAATTTCCGTGGCGGAGCGGCGCTTGTCGAGAACTTGCTGGGGCCGATCGACAAGGAGTTTGAGGATGCCGCAACGCAAACCGGAGAACGTGCAGAATCTCATGGAGATCGTTTGCCCAACCGGGAATTATCGCCGATTATCTGGCAACTGCACAACAAGTACATTCTTACTCCGATCGAAAACGGACTGATGATCGTTGACCAGCATGTCGCGCATGAACGCATCCTGTATGAACGTGCCCTTCGACGATTTGATCATGAGCCGCCGCCATCGCAGCAGTTGCTTTTTCCCCAGACAATCGAGTTGAATCCATCCGATTTTTCGTTGGCGAACGAGTTGCTTCCGCATCTTGAACGGTTGGGTTTTTCCCTCAAGCCGTTCGGCAGAAATACGGTTGTTGTGGAAGGCATTCCTCCCGACGTTCCGCCGGGAACGGAAACAAAGATCATTGAGGATATGCTCTCTCTCTACAAAGAACATTTGCAGCACGGGATGATGGATGCACGGGACAATCTTGCAAAATCATTCTCATGCAGATCGGCAATCAAGGCAGGCGACCCGCTGGGCGAGCAGGAAATGAAGACCTTGCTCGACCAGTTGTTTCGAACCTCGATGCCGTATGTTTGTCCGCACGGACGCCCCGTTGTTCTCAGAATCTCAATCGACGAACTGGATAGACGATTCGGCAGAACGTAGACGATTTCCCCGGACTGTTCTCCTCATGCAACGTCGTTGCAGTATCTTGAACTTCATATGGTTTCTTCGTTAATTTGACGTCAGGTAAATGGTTCTTTCTCACCCACACACCACGAACTTGGGGAATACATGAACACAAACGGCTTCGACGACGTAAGGAAGCAGAAACAGAATTGGGCGGCGAAGGCGGCGAAATCCTCACGACAGCTTCAGGCGAAATTCACAACAGTCAGTGGTGCGCCGGTCGACTTGCTGTACACGCCGGACGATCTTGCGCGTAGTAACTATCTTTCCGATATCGGCTTCCCCGGAGAGTTTCCGTACACACGAGGTATTCATCACAACATGTATCGCGGCAAACTCTGGACAATGCGCCAGTTTGCCGGATTCGGCGCGCCGGAGGATACGAACGAACGCTACCACTATCTTCTCGATCATGGCCAAACGGGATTGTCTGTTGCATTCGATTTGCCCGCCCTGATGGGCCGAGATGCCGACGATCCGCTTGCAGAAGGTGAAGTCGGAATTTGCGGTGTTGCAGTGAGCTCACTGGCAGATATGGAGATCTTGTTCAAAGGCATCTCCCTCAAAGACATTTCGACCTCCATGACTATCAATGCCCCTGCAGCAATGATGCTGGCGTTCTACATTGCCGTGGCGGAGAAGCAGGGAGCCAAGAGGAAGGATTTGCAGGGCACGATTCAGGCGGACATTCTCAAAGAATACATCGCTCAAAAAGAATGGATCTATCCGCCTCATCCCTCGATGCGGATTGTGACGGACATGATTGAATTCTGCACGAACGAGATGCCGAAATGGAATCCTGTTTCGGTGAGCGGCTATCACATCCGCGAGGCCGGCTCGACATCGGTACAGGAACTTGCATTTACACTTGCGGACGGGTTTGCGTATGTCGAGCACTGTATCGAACGAGGAATGGATGTTGACAGCTTTGCACCGCGGATTTCATATTTCTTCAATTCCCATCTCGATTTCTTTGAAGAGATCTGCAAATTCCGCGCAGCACGACGTATCTATGCCAGGCGCATGCGCGATAAGTACAAAGCGAAGAATCCGAAATCGTGGACGCTGCGCTTTCATACACAAACAGCCGGATGCACGCTTACGGCACAACAACCGGAAAACAACATCGTCAGAACGGCGTTCGAGGCGCTGGCGGGAGTGCTGGGCGGCACGCAATCTCTCCACACCAACTCGATGGATGAAACGCTCGCGTTGCCGTCCGAAAAGGCTGTGAAGATTGCCTT
>JAHBUR010000040.1 GCA_019637975.1 Bacteroidota bacterium
GCCTGGGCGGAAAGCCGTTTTCACTGGAGACCGGTCGGTTTGCAAAGCAAGCAGATGGTGCTGTCATGGCACGGCACGGAGATACCATGGTACTTGCCACTGTGGTCGGTGCACGAACGGTCAAGGAAGGGTTGGATTACTTCCCGCTGCAGGTCGAGTACCGCGAAAAGGCCGCATCGGCAGGAAAAATTCCGGGAGGATTCTTCAAGCGTGAAGCACGTCCGACCGAAAAGGAAACCCTGTCAGCCCGCCTTATCGACCGGCCTATTCGGCCGATGTTCCCCGAATGGTACAAGTGCGAAACCCAGGTGATCGTCACAGTCTATTCATCGGATCAGGAGCATGACGGCGACGTGATCGGGGCAGTAGCAGCCTCGGCCGCGCTTACGATTTCCAACATCCCCTTTGAAGGGCCTGTTGGCGAAGTACGCGTAGGACGAATCGACGGACAGTTTGTGATTAACCCGACGTTTACCGAACTGAAAAAAAGCGACATGGACGTTATCGTCGCGGGAACAAGCGATTCGATCTTGATGGTAGAGGGAGAGGCGCAGGAAATCTCCGAACAGGATATGCTTGCTGCACTGGAGTTTGCCCACGAACATATCAAGAGCCTCTGCGATGTTCAACTCGCGCTTCTGAAGGAAGTCGGCACGGCGAAGCGCGTAGCGCCGCCGACCGAAGGAAATCCGGAATTGCTTGCTGCCGTTCAGCAACTCGTCGGGAACAGAATAACCGAGTTGGCTAACACGCCGCTGCTGAAGGAAGAACGTGCAGCCCGGACTCAGGCAATCTACGAAGAGACACAAACCGCTCTTGCTGAGAAGTTTCCCGAACAGGAGAAGGCCATCTCCGGGATCTTGCATGATATGGAATATGTTGAGATGAGGAAGATGATTCTCGAGAAAGGCAAACGCCTCGACGGAAGAGGCCTTGAGGATATCCGCCCGATTACCATTGAAGTGGGGGTTCTTCCGCGTACGCACGGTTCTGCATTGTTTCAACGTGGAGAAACGCAGAGCCTCACAACGCTGACGCTCGGCACAAAACTCGATGAGCAGGTGATTGACGGACTCCTGCCTGACTCGACGAAACGCTTCATGCTGCATTACAATTTCCCGCCGTTCTCGGTGGGCGAAGTCGGAAGATTGGGAACGACGGGCCGGCGTGAAATCGGGCACGGCAATCTTGCAGAACGCTCGCTCAAAGTTCTGATGCCGCAGGAACATGAATTTCCCTACACAGTCCGCCTCGTTTCCGATATTCTCGAATCGAATGGTTCGTCATCAATGGCAACTGTATGCGCCGGAACGCTTGCATTGCTGGACGGCGGTGTTCCGTTGAAAAAACCGGTTGCGGGCATTGCCATGGGCCTTGTGAAAGAAGGTGATACAACTGCGATTCTGAGCGATATTCTCGGCAACGAGGACCATCTCGGCGATATGGACTTCAAAGTTGCCGGAACCGCCGAGGGGATAACCGCCTTCCAAATGGATATCAAGATTCGCGGCATCTCGCTGGCAATCATGCAAAAAGCCCTTGGGCAAGCCCGGACTGGACGCATGCACATTCTCGGCAAGATGAATGAAGCAATCGCCAAACCGCGTCCCGACCTTTCGACGTACGCACCACGACTTACGACGCTGAAAATCCCGGTTGATATGATTGGTGCCCTGATTGGTCCGGGTGGAAAGAACATCCGGCAAATTGTAAAGGATAGCGGCGCTGAGATCAACATCGAAGACGACGGAACGGTGGTTGTTGCCGCCACAACCAAGGAATCAGCCGATAAAGCGTTGAACGCCATCGGCAGAATCACGGAAACCCCCGAGGTAGGAAAAATCTACCGGGCACGTGTGACGAAGGTGATGGATTTCGGTGCCTTCGTTGAATTCCTTCCCGGAAAGGAAGGACTCGTGCATGTGTCGCAGCTTGATATCAAGCGGGTCAACAAGCCATCCGATGTTGTGAAAGTGGGCGATGAATTCGATGTAAAGATCACGGACAAGGATGATCAGGGACGATGGAAACTCAGTCGCAAAGTTCTTATGACCCAGGAAAACGAAAAGCCGGTTCAGTCATAACAACCGCAAGGGGAGTATGATGAAGGTGATTCTTCCGCGCTATGTGCTTGCATTGATGGCCTGTCTTCTTCTGCAGGCGGGGGTTGCCCAGAACATCGAGAATAAAATCGCCGTCGGGCTTCGTGTCGGACCCAATATCTGGATGAACGACATGAACGACCGCCGGGTTGGCTTCGGTGTAGAGGCTCTCTCACGATACGGCGTCTCCAGGACATTCAGTGCAGGGTTGGCCTTCGGTTACGACAAAATCGTAGCGAAGCAATTTCCCGTTTCCACCATGATACCCATCGATCAGATTCAGGCGAATGTCTTTCACGCGAGCATCACCGCGTGGCTTCAGCTTTCCTCGGGTACGTTATCGCCGTATCTGTATTTCGGAATTGGCGGTATGCACTACACCCGAAAAGACGGTGCCGGCTGGCCTTATCCGAAGGAGGACGGAGGCCACGGCGCCGCGTTCGTTCCCATCGGCTTCGGGTTCGAGACCTTTGTTCACCGGAAGGGCTCGCTGATGTTCGACTTCGGTTTCAGGGTAATCGACAAAGCGACCGATAATGTTCCAACGGGCTCAGATTCGTATCCGACCGTGAAGATTGGATATACGCTGTATTTGGGCGCGAATGAAGACGATGACTCCGATGGTGACGGCCTTACAGACGGAGAAGAACGACAAATCGGCACTGATCCGAATGATCCGGATTCGGACCAAGACGGGCTTTCCGATGGCCAGGAAGTGAAGGTGTACAAAACGGATCCCCTCAATGCTGATACCGATGGTGACGGGCTCAGAGATGGCGACGAGGTCTTCAGGTTTGGGACTGACCCGTTACATCCTGATACTGATCGTGACGGACTCAGCGATTGGGAGGAAATCTACAAACGCAATACAGATCCGTTGAAGCCCGATACTGATAAGGACGGGCTTACGGACGGAGAAGAGGTATTGCAGTATGAAACGGATCCGCTGAAGCCTGATACTGATGGAGACGGGCTTACGGATTACAATGAGATCGTGTCATTCAAAACCGATCCTACGAAGGCAGATACTGATGGTGGAGGTGTTGATGACGGCACGGAGATCAAGCGGGGCACGAACCCGCTGGATCCGAAAGATGACTTCCCTGCTTCGAAACCTGCTTCACCGCCACCGATAGCGCTCGGAGAGGTGCTGGTGTTCGACGAACTGAAGTTCGGTCCATGGAGTTCCCAAATTTCACCCGCAGCCGAGCAAATATTGGAGAAGGTTCTGGAAATCCTCACCCTCAATCCTCAAATCGAGATGGAGATTCGCGGGTTCACCGATAATGGCGGGGCTCTCGACAGAAACATTGCCGTGTCAGGAGAACGGGCGAAGGCTGTCAAAGGCTGGCTGGAAGCCCGCGGTATTGCTTCATCAAGGCTGACTGCTAAGGGATTCGGACCCAGAAACCCGATTGCCTCGAATGCAACCGAGGCCGGACGCGAGAAGAACCGGCGGATTGAGTTCGTCCGGACGAAGTAGGTGGCGTTGAAGTTGTTTGGGAGAGGGGCGTGGCGCAAACAGGCGCTACGCCCTCTTGTGTTTTTAGAGAGTCAGCAACTGATGTTTGAATGCTGAAATATCCAACTCCGCGGAAATCCACTTCACAAGCTCAGGCCCGTATTTGTTCATATAATACAGGACGCTGATTTCCCGCTCCTGAAGGGTGCCGTTTGGCAGAAGTCCGTTTGCCGCACGTTCAATTTGCCTGAGTGCAGTCTCGTTCCGTCGCTTTTGTGCCGCGATCGCCTTCTCTTTCAATCCGCTCATGCTGCCTTCAATTTTGGATTGAACATTTTCGAGCGCTGCAATGAGCGTGGGGTCCACCTCTTTCAAGCCGAATTTCATTTCATTCAGTGCATTGCGGACACCTGAACCCGCATTGCCAAACACCTCTTCGAGCTTAATGGAAGAGATTTGTTCCGAAACCTTTGCGGTGACCCTGTCTGTATCCTCCAGAAATTCAAGGAGATCCAGCCCGTACTTCTCCATTGCCCGCAGCAACCGCTCCTCAACAAACGAAGCGCTTGCACGTGGATACACAATCGGCTGTGCCACATCGAAAAACTCGTACACAGGTTTGATCTGTGCATGGTAGGCCACTTCAGACGGGCCGGCAACATACGCAACCGTAGGAAGAAGAACATCCTGAATGATCGGGCGGAGAATGACATTGGCGCTGAGCAACTCGGGTGTTTCCCGTGCGATGCGATGCAGTTCTTCGGGCTGAATGAAGTGTCTGGTTCCTTTCAAACTGAAGTCATTCTCGGTTTCCCTCGGTTGAATCAGGTAGCGGCCGCCTTTGTGAAACATGAAGAGGTTCAGGGATTTGGGTTTGACCTGTGCGTGGTACTGTTCCTCCAATTCGGCGCTTTGAGCTATCACCAGTTGCGACGTTTTGGGAAACTCGGTGATTTCCTTCACGAAGATCGGGGAGACAAGCTTCTTCAGTTCGGGATGATTTGGGGAAAGGAAAACGATCCCGTAATCTTCAAACAGGAAATTCATCCAACGAACGAATGCCTGATTGAATGTTCGACCCGGTGCATATGCTGCCCTGATCGAGTCAAGAAGTCCCGGCGTAAACTCTGTTTTTTGAAGAGATGATCCCAATGACGACAACGTCTTTTCGAGAGATGCGTCAAACATCAACTCGCCGATTGCACCGAGATTCCGTTCGGGCATTTCGTCGCCATGCAGATACTCAATTCGGACGGGCTTGTTGTCCGAGTCAAGGAGATACGTGTGATTCATCTCCGCGAAATCATGGTCTTCTCCCTCAATCCAAAACGCGGGGACAAAATCCAAGCTCGGGAACTTTGCTTTGAGTTTTTCGGCGAGTTTAATCGCCGTGACAGTCTTGAACACTGTGTATAAGGGCCCGCCGAACAGCCCGACCTGTTGTCCTGTGACAATGGCGAGGGTTGTTGGTTTTTTCAACAGTTCGATGTTGTCAAGGGTCTTCTGCGAGCAACCGAACGATGAATTTTGTTCGAGCAGGACACGAGAGAGGGCTTGCCTGTCCAACTGTTTGCCCTGCACTGTCCTCACGAGGTTCTCATACGAATCATTTGTGCGGAAATTCGACGGGAAGAAGCGTTTCACCTCGTCAAAATCGTACAGATAATCAAAGAAGAGTTGAGAGAATCCTCCTGTTGCAGGAGGAAGTTGACGGTAATCGATCCAGTCCATTCAGGAATTCGTCTACGCGAGATGTGTGGTTGAAATAGAGAAGATACAGCAGCCATTTGCAAGACCGCTTCATGCGGGAGAAATATAACTCTATGTTGACTTTATTTCAATGGAATACTATATTGGTGTCGGGTTCTTCGGGCAGTTGAAAGAAGGATTCGTCATTCCTGTGTGGTTCCTCGTTCGTTAACAAACTGATCTTTTACATTTTTTCATGCTGAGTTTTTCCGTTCTTTTTTGTTCCCGCCCATTTCTGCGCGTTACAGCAGTTCGACATTCATTTCAGATACGTTTCATCACCAAACATCATCATCATCATCCAGTGAAATACTGCGAGCAGTGTTCCACAGAGGAAGATCTATGTCAGATGAGAATGAAGTAAAATCAGGAACGTCGGAAAATTCGGATCAACCTGCTCCGCCGAAGAAGACCCTGCCGCCGATTGCGTCGGCAAGGCCTGTCGGCGGCACAGCGAAATCCCTGCCCCCGATAGCGTCGGCGAAACCTGTTGGCGGAACGGCGCCGAAAGTGCCGGCGCCGGCTACGACACCAAAGTCAGATCCGGTTGCCACTTCCCAACCTGCACCTCAGGCAACTTCTCCGGTTTCCGCTCCTACTTCGGCACCACGGCCGGCAAAGCCTGCTCAGGAAGTCCGCAAGCCGAAGCAAGACAAACCGCCGGAGAATGATCAAGGTATTTGGCGGATGAGCCGCAAAAATTTCCTTAACGTTGCAGGCTGGTTCGGATTCATTGGATTCCTTGTCACTGCAACCGTGGGTGCGATTCGGTTGATGGTGCCGAGAGTATTGTACGAAGCGCCTTCCGCATTCAAGGCCGGGTTTCCCGAGGACTACATTATAGGGGAAGTCAACGAGACGTATAAGGATGAGTTCAGGGTTTGGATTGTGAGAGAAGTAGACGGATTCTATGCCTTGCTTGCAATCTGTACACATCTTGGATGTACGCCGCGGTGGGCAGCTACTGAGGCGAAGTTCAAGTGTCCCTGTCACGGCAGCGGATACCATAAGGATGGCGTGAACTTCGAAGGTCCGACACCCCGTCCGCTTGAGCGATTGAAAATCACGTTCGCAGATGACGGACAGATCCTCGTCGATCGGAATATCAAGTTCCTTTATGAAAAGCAGGAGTGGTCAAAACCAGACGCATTCTTGAAGTACGGTTAGTTCCACGTTCGATCTTTGAAATAGGCCGTTAGCGATCACGATGTTACTCGAATTCAGATAGGGTTCTTATGCTTGGCATACTCGACCAGCTAAAGTCAAAGTGGGAGAAGACGGATGTTTACAAGTCCATTTTCCGCCACAACTATCAGGACACGCAACGCAACAGGGCACTGCAGATCGTGGATAATGTCTTCCTCCACCTTCACCCTGTTCGCATTTCGCGTCATGCAACAAACATCGGATTCACGTGGGGGATGGGAGGGATTACGTTCCTTCTGTTCATCGTCCTCACAATCACCGGCGTGATTCTGATGTTCTACTATCGCCCCGCGGCGGAATATGCGTACGACGATATGAAGTATCTGATGAACGACGTCGCCTTCGGGCCCCTGATGCGGAACATGCATCGTTGGGCTGCACATGCCATGGTGATCACCGTTATGCTGCACATGTTCCGCGTATTTCTCACCGGTTCGTACAAACCTCCCCGGCAGTTCAATTGGGTAATCGGGGTCATCCTTCTCACACTTACGTTATTCCTCAGTTTTACAGGCTACCTGTTGCCGTGGGATCAGCTTGCCATTTGGGCTGTTACGGTGGGCACAAACATGGCCCGGGCAACTCCATTGCTGGGGCACGAAGGCCCGTTCGGTCCGGAGTTGGGAATGAAGATCGACAATGACGTTCGCTTTGTGTTGTTAGGGGGAACGCAGGTTGGCCCCCCCACGCTGCTCCGCTTCTATGTATTGCATTGCATTTTCCTTCCGCTTGTAGGCGGCATTCTGATGATTGTTCATTTCTGGAGAATCCGGAAGGACGGCGGCATTTCGGGACCCGATGTTACATCCAAGAAATTCTAATCTCCTCTAATCTGACTGAAAGAGCATGGAACATCTTCTCAAAATTATCAGCAAGCCCGACAATCTCCCCATCATTCTGATGTTGGTGATGACACTGTTCTACGCGTGGCTGGCATGGAAAAAGGCGGCAACGAACGACCGTCAGGAGATTTCGGAAGAAGCAAAGCAAGCAGATAAGGTTCAGGTATGGCCGTATCTCGTGAAGGTGGAATTTCTCGGCGCTTTGGTTGTGATGGTGATTCTGACCTTCTGGTCGTTCTTGCTTGATGCGCCCCTTGAGGAACCGGCCAACCCCGCGCTGACTCCGAATCCATCAAAAGCGCCATGGTATTTTCTGGGGTTGCAGGAAATCCTCGTCTATTTCGATCCGTGGATTGCCGGCGTTCTGATTCCCACGTTCATTATCATCGGCCTTGCCGCAATCCCGTATATCGACATCAATCCCAAGGGGAATGGCTACTATACATATAAAGAACGCAAGTTTGCCATTCTCACCTTCTGCTTTGGGTTTCTGTTGCTGTGGGTTGCCTTGATTGTTCTCGGAACATTTTTCCGGGGACCGGGATGGAATTTGTTCTGGCCGTGGGAGTATTGGGATACCCATCGTGTTGTTGCACTGACGAACATCGATTTTACCGAGTTGTTCGGCATTCCCACACGGCTTGTGGATGATTCGCTCAATCCTGCTGCAATGCTCTTCGGCAGTGTCGTGATTCTTGGCTGGTACTTGATTGCCGTCGTGTACTATCTGTGGAAGAAAAACACTGCTGTCATCCAGAAGCTGGGATTGGTCCGGTACAGCATTACGGCTTTTCTGTTCATGACTATGATGGCGGTTCCCGTCAAGATCATTCTTCGCCTAACGCTGAATGTCAAATATATTCTCGTCACGCCATTTTTCAACATCTGACAGTTGAAACCACTACAAGGAGGCTCTTCTTGTTTGAACAACGTGCAAAGATTCCGATAGAGCAACGCAACTACAGTACGTACTACCTGGTGTTGTCCGGATTGCTGTTTCTGGGAACAATGTGGGCAGTTGTGGATGAAGTAGCAACACGCCGCCCGTGGAAGGACTACCAGAAGGAATACCGCACGATGGCAGACACGCTCGTGAAGCAGCAGATCGAATACGCGGCAAGCGAGATTGATTCATTTTCTCTGGATGAAGCACGCAAACAACTGAACGACGCCCAGGACTCGCTTCGCAGCGACCGGTATCTTGCAACGATGAAGGAATTCGAGGATGCAACCGAAGCGCTCATAGACGAAACCAGAGAATATCAATTCGCCAAAAGTCGTGGCGACGAGGCATACTATTTCTGGAAGAAATCCATCCAAGAAGGGAAGGAAAATCTCGGCCTCAAAGCACGGCTTGACAAGGAAGAGGCCCTGATGGCGGAGCATCAGGAGAAAATGAACCTTCATCAGGCAACAAAAGATTCGCTGCAGGTAATCCTGAACGAGTACCGTGCAAACGTCAGAACGGCTCAAAATGCCGTTGCAAACATTCTGAAGACGGTTGAGAAATGGGAGACGAAGCAGGCGCGGCTCGCATCGGCACCAATTCAAATCCGGCAAGTCATGATGCTGGACTACGACCGGAATCCTTTCAACGATCCGAAAGCGCGAGTCGATCGTTGTCAATCATGTCATCTCGGCTGGAATGAAGAATTGATGGAGGAAGTTCCGCAGCCGTTCAGGAAGCATCCCTTGCCGGAACTCCTTGCTTCGCACAATCCTGAAGTATACGGCTGCACGCCGTGTCATCGGGGGCAGGGAGCTGCACTCACGGCGGGAATGGCGCATGGCGAGGATGATCATTATTGGGAGAATCCGCTTCTCAAAGGCAAGGATGTTTGGGCATCGTGCAACGAATGTCACGACAACGAGAGCATACTTCGTCATGCACCAACATTCACCAATGCGAAACGGCTGATGATAGAGTCGGGTTGTCATGGTTGTCACGAAATCAAAGGGTATACCGACGTTCCGAAAATCGGCCCGCAACTGACCGGGCTCTCGTACAAGACTTCGCCCACGTGGGTGTACGAGTGGGTAAAGAATCCGAAGGCATACAACCCGCACACGCGTATGCCGGATTTCAAGTTCAGCGAAACGGAAGCCGAAGCTGTGACAGCGTATTTGATGGATGTCTCGCAACGCTACCAGTTTGCATTTGCGTCTCCCAGGGGTGCATACAGTGGCGGCAATATCCAGCGCGGGAAAGAGACGTTTGAGACAGTCGGGTGTCAGAGTTGCCACGTTGTCGGGGAGATGACCGCGGTACGGGAAGCCCGCGGAACAAGCTATGACATAGCGCCCGAGTTAACGCGTGTCGGTAGCAAAGTGAGTCCCGATTGGATGTATGATTGGATACGAAATCCGAAGCATTTCAATCCGACGACGAAGATGCCGAGTCTTCGGCTTACTGATGCAGAGGCCAGGGATGTCGTTGCATATCTCATGACGTTGAAAGACGAACGCGAGATTTCACCGGAGACTCTTGATCTTACATCGTCAACAACAATCCGGAAGGGCGAAAGTCTTATTCGTGAGTATGGCTGCAACGGCTGTCATTTGATACCGGGATTCGAGAAAGAGGGGAGAGTTTCCGTTTCCCTCTCGAACTTCGGTCGCAAGAAGGTTGACGAAATTGACTTCGGCGACACGAAAGTCAAACACACATGGCATGATTGGGTATACAATAAATTGAAGAATGCCCGTGCGTTTGCCACGGACAGGATTGTGCAGAAAATGCCGATCTTTTCATTCTCCGATGAGGAGGTGATAACGCTTCGCATGTATCTGCTTTCGCTTACGAAGGATGAGCCGGACAAGAAATATGTCAGGGCATTTGACAAGAAGCAGCAGAATATCGAGTCGGGTCGTCGTTTGGCCATGCTGTACAATTGCCAGCAATGCCACATGCTGGAAGATCACGGTTCGTACCTTGCGGCAACTATCGAGGAAACAGCATTTCATCCGCCAATCATTACGGGCGAGGGCGCCAAAGTACAGGAACAGTGGCTTCACGACTTTTTGAAGAGTCCATCGCCTGTCGGGCAGAACTCTGTCAGGCCGTGGGTACCCACAAGGATGCCGACATTCCAACTTTCAGAAGATGAGATTAACAAGCTGCAGAAGTACTTTCTCGGCTTGAGCAATCAGGAGTTCGAGTTGCGTGACTACCGGGCGTTTCCGCTTGATCCGCAACGTCTTCGAATCGGGAAGGAAATCTTCACCGATTTTCAATGTCTGAATTGCCATCCGTCGGGTCCATTCCGTCGAGGTTCCGGCGAAGTGTCGACATCCGATCTGGCCCCGAATCTTGCACTTTCCCGCGACCGGCTCAAGCCTGAGTGGATTGTCGAGTGGCTTGCCGATCCCGGCAAGATACAGCCGGGCACCCGCATGCCGACATTCTTCCCTGACGGCGAATCGCCGCTGCCGGATGTTCTGGAGGGCGACGCCAGAAAACAGATGGAGGCAATCCGTGATTATGTGTTGACGCTTGCCCGGCCGGTCAGAACGACAGTCGTATCCAAATGACTTCGCATACAACTATCAATCAACTAACAATAATCAGAAGGAGAAGAGATGAACGTATTCAGGAACGTGCTGGTGATTTCTGCCTTTGTTGCCGCAAGCGCTGTTGCCGGGGATGTGACAGGTAAAGTGATGTTTGAGGGTGCTGCACCAAAACCTGCGGCTCTGCGCATGGACGCAGACAAAGTATGCAAGGTTGCGCACAAAACACCTCAGCGAAGCGAAGAAGTAGTAGTGAACGACAACAACACGCTCAGGAACGTACTCGTCTATGTAAAGGACGGATTGGGCAACAGAAAATTTCCCCCTCAGGCGGCAAAGGTGACCTTGGATCAATTGGGTTGTATTTACATTCCTCACGTCGTTGGAATCCAAACCGGCCAGGAGCTTGAAGTGACGAACAGCGATCCGACTCTGCATAACGTACACTCCCTCTCGAAGGAAAATCCGCAGTTCAATGTTGCCCAGCCCAAGAAGGGAATGAAACTCACGAGAAAATTTGAGAAGCCCGAAGTCTTCAAGGTCAAATGTGAGGTGCATACATGGATGGGCGCATTCATCGGCGTGTTCAATCATCCGTTCTATGCGGTGACGGGCAATGATGGCTCGTTCACGCTGGGCAAGGTACCCGCAGGCGACTATACGATTGAAGCGTGGCACGAAAAATATGGTACACAAACAGCTAAAGTGAAAGTTGATGCCGCAGGAAAAGTGACGGCTGATTTCAAGTTTACAGCAAAATAACAGATTACCTCCCATGATCATGTCTGGTTGTGAAACCGCGACCGTGCATGGCCAACATCATTAACTGAAAGGAGACTCCGTCTTGGCTGACGAGACCTCAAAACACAATTCACAGAAGCAAGCTGAAGGTGTCGGGGTAGGTACCCATGCAGATGTTCATCATGAGGAACATCATCATGAGGTGAGTTTCATTCGCAAATACGTGTTTTCCACTGATCACAAAGTCATTGGAATTCAGTACGGGATAACAAGTCTGTTGTTCCTGTTCTTCGGTTTTATGTTAATGATGGTGATGCGCTGGCAGCTCGCGTATCCCGGCGAGCCGATTCCGTGGATCGGGCTGTTGCTCGGTGCTGATCGGGCTCCGGACGGGATTATGCTGCCTGAATTCTATAATCAGCTTGGTGCAATGCACGGAACCATCATGGTGTTCTTGGGGGTTGTGCCGCTTGCCGTCGGTGCTTTCGGTAACTACGTCATGCCGTTGCAAATCGGGGCCATTGACATGGCATTCCCGAAGTTGAATATGATGAGCTACTGGGTGTATTTCATGGGCGGCGTAACGATGTTAGTGAGTTTCTTCCTTCCCGGCGGGGCGGCAAATTCTGGGTGGACCTCCTATGCACCGCTTGCCGTCATCGCAACAACGGGCCAGACGGTATGGCTCATCGGAATGATATTTCTGATCACGTCATCACTGCTTGGTTCGGTGAACTTCATCGTCACGATTATCCAGTTGCGGACGCATGGACTTACGTTTATGCGTTTGCCGTTTTTCGTGTGGGCCCAGTTTGTGACGTCGTTCTTGCTGCTTCTCGCATTTCCTCCGCTTGAGGCAGCAGGGATTCTTCAGTTGATGGATCGGGTTGCGGGAACGAGCTTCTTCATGCCGAGCGGGCTTGTCGTCAGTGGTATTGCGCTGCCGTACACGGGAGGCGGAAGTCCGTTGCTCTGGCAACATCTCTTCTGGTTTCTTGCGCATCCTGAAGTCTATGTGCTCATTCTCCCCGCCATGGGAATTGTTGCTGAGATCATTGCAAACAACACACGCAAGCCGCTTTGGGGATACAAATCGATGGTGTATGCTGCCATCTTTCTCGGCTTCATGTCGTTCGTTGTATGGGCGCATCATATGTTCATGACAGGAATGGGAACAACTATTAGTGCGTTTTTCCAAACGACGACGATGATCATCTCGATCCCATCAATCATCATCCTCACCGCATTTTTCCTGTCTTTATGGGGCGGCTCGATTCGGTTTACAACCCCGATGCTCTTTGCCTTGGCATTCCTTCCCATGTTCGGCATCGGAGGGTTGACGGGCTTGCCGTTGGGATTGGCACCGCCCGACATTCACTTGCACGATACGTACTACGTTATCGGGCATTTTCATTATGTCGTGGCCCCGGGAACGTTGATGGCGTTGTTTGCCGGCATCTACTATTGGTATCCGAAAGTTACGGGAAGAATGATGAATGATATGCTGGGGAAACTCCATTTCTGGGGTTCGTTCATCTTTCTGAATGGCGTGTTCATGCCGATGTTTATTCAGGGACTTGCCGGTGTCTCGCGCCGTCTTTATGATGGTGGCGAACAATATGCTCACGCGCAGAGTGTCCTTCAATGGAACGAAGTCATGTCGGTTTCCGCGTGGCTGCTTGGGCTTGCACAGATTCCCTTCATTATCAATTTCTTCCTGAGCGCGAAGAAGGGAAAGAAGGCTGCCAACAATCCCTGGGATGCGACGACTCTCGACATGGCTGCAACCACCTCGCCGCCATTGGCACACGGCAACTTCGAACGCGTGCCTGATGTGCATCGCCCGCCATACGAGTACAGTGTGCCCGGAGCAGACCGTGACTTCATTCCCCAGCACGAAAGGACGGCGTAACCATGAACATACCCTATACCTCAACCGCCCGTCCGGATACCGGACTTTACAACGCAAAACTCGGCATCTGGCTCTTTCTTGCTTCCGAAGTGATGTTGTTCGGCGCATTGTTCTCTACATACATTTTGTTGCGTGTCAATGCTGTATCGTGGCCTCATGGCTACGAAATCCTCAATGTACCTCTTGCCACGCTGAATACTGTTGTTCTTATTTCATCCAGCGTGACAATGGTAATGGCGTGGGCGTCGTTGATGATGAAGAAGTTCGACAAATACAAGATGTATATGGGTCTGACGATTCTTCTTGCGCTCGTTTTTCTCGTCGTGAAGTACTTCGAGTACAGCGCGAAGTTCGAACACCATTTGTATCCCAGCACGAATACATTTCTTGCCATCTACTTCACCGTGACGGCCCTGCATGGTTTACACATCGTCGGGGGTGTGATCGTGAATGCATACCTCTGGGGTCCCGGCAGCAAAATGTGGAAAACCGATCCCCAGCGATTTACGAATCGTGTAGAGATTGCCGGTTTGTATTGGCATTTCGTTGATTTGGTCTGGATTTTCTTGTTCCCCGTTTTATATCTCTTATAGGAGTGATGTCATGGACACGGCTCATGCAGATGATGTAAAGAAAACCGTTCGCACGTACATTCTTGTCTTTGTTGCCTTGATGGGGTTGACTGTCATAACGGTGGCAATCTCGTACCTGCATCTGAGCGTAGCGGCAGCAATCACCGTTGCACTCATCGTTGCAACAGTAAAGGCCTCTCTGGTTGCTATGTACTTCATGCATCTCGTTTCCGAACGGAAAGCCATTTACTGGACGCTGGCCTTAACCGCCTTCTTTTTCATTCTGTTGATGTTCCTCCCAATTTTCTCGGACCAAGACAGCACGAGGATATTCCACTAATGTCACTGAAAGCATTTCATATTATCTTCATCGGCGTTTCCGCCTTGCTGGCATTCGGATTCGCGCTATGGTTGATTAACGGGTTTGCAACTGGGGGGAACACTCTGCAATTGGTGGCGGGTATTGCCTCTGTCGTTGTTGCATCCGGGCTTGTTGTGTACGGAATCCGGTTCATGAAAAGGCTCAAACATGTGAGCATGTTATGAGAAGAACATCACTGTTGACCGGTTGCACCATAGCTGCCGTTCACTTGTTACAGGATATATCATTGGCGTGTCCCACTTGCTATGGCGATCCTTCTTCATCAGAAGTGCAAGGAATGAAGTGGGCGATCCTGAGTTTGCTGGGTATCACGGGAACGGTGCTTGTGGGATTGAGCGCTCTCTTTCTCTATTTGCGAAAGCGGGCGATTGAACTTAACCGCCGGTTCAGCGACAGGCTGAACTGACGGAGTCACGTTTGCGTTGGCAGATGTGAAACTACTTTCTAACACGGAGAATCTATCACTATGCACGACTTGTTAGGCTTGCCCATCGATGCTTCATCGCACGGACACACGATCGACGAGATGATTGTCATCATTCACTGGCTGATGCTTGTCCTTTTTGTTGGGTGGGGAGGATTCTTTGCATATTCGCTCGTTCGATTCCGCAGAGCAAGAAACCCGAAGGCAGATTATGTCGGGGTGAAGAGTCACACATCAAGCTACATTGAGGTAGCAGTCGCGTTGTTTGAAGGGGTGTTGCTGGTGGGTTTTGCGATTCCGGTGTGGTCGAACGTATGGCTCAACTACCCGGACGAGAAGGAGGCACTTGTGGTTCATGTTGTTGCCGAGCAATTTGCCTGGAACATTCACTATCCGGGGAAAGACGGGGTGTTTGGCAGGCGCGATATCTCACTGGTCACTGCCGACAATCCGTTGGGGTTGGATCGGGACGATCCCGACGCAAGGGATGATATTGCGACTATCAACAACATGCACATCCCCGTCGGGAAGCCTATTCTGGTCTATCTGACGAGCAAAGATGTCATTCACAGTTTTGCGCTGCCTCTGTTGAGGGTGAAACAGGACGCAATTCCGGGCCAGGCCATACCGATCACGTTCATGGCGACAATGACTCTTGATGAGATCCGGGATCAGTTGAAGAAGAATTACTCACTCACAGGGGGGCATCTTCCGGAAAATTTGAGTACATTAGTAGCAACCACTGATTACAATGCAGGCGACGGTACGCCCATCCTCGCAAAAGGCGAACTTCTTAATGAAGACGCTATTGCAAAGTTGAAAGAGGCCGGAATATCGTCCATCGAGGCGTCGCAAGATACGCCTGTCGAGATTGCCTGCGCACAATTGTGCGGACTCGGCCACTATCGCATGCGAGGAACACTGGTGTTGAATACCCCCGAGCAGTTCGAGGCCTGGCTGGAAGAGGAAGCCGCATATCTTGAATAGTTCTATGACATCACATATCGGGCTTCATAGATTTGCCCTTTTTACTTCTGTATCCACATTTCTGCTCATCATAGCAGGCGGATTGGTAACAAGTACCGATTCGGGCCTTGCGGTTCCCGATTGGCCGCTGTCCTACGGGCAACTCATGCCTCCGATGGTCGGAGGCATTTTCTATGAACACGGCCATCGCATGATAGCAACATTCGTTGGGCTTCTCACCACAGTTCTTGCCGTTTGGTTGGCTCGAAAGGAAGAGAGAAAATGGGTGGTGGTGCTCGGCTTTATCGCGCTGCTTGCCGTAATCGTGCAGGGAATTCTTGGCGGGATGACGGTTCTTTATCTTCTTCCGGTTTGGATTTCAACAACGCACGCAACTCTTGCACAATCTTTCTTCTGCCTCACAGTAATACTTGCCATTGTCACTTCCCCCTCATGGAAACAACAAGAACGCGTTGACCACGGGGATACAAGTCGGACACGCATGCTGACAGTCTTGGCAGCAGCTGCCATTCTTGTTCAACTTATCCTGGGTGGTATCATGCGCCATTCGGGGTCGGGCATGGCAATCCCGGATTTTCCGTTATCCTACACACATTGGCTTCCGCCGACAAACACGGATGATCTCGCCTCTGTAAACGAGTACAGACTCATCTATTACGATCTCCCCCCGATTGAATTGGGACAAATCTGGATTCACTTTGCCCACCGTGCATGGGCGCTTGTTGTTATGGTTGTTGTGATTGCAAATGTGGTTCACGTTTTGAGAAATTACAAGTTGCCGCTAATGAGGGAGCCTGCAATCATTCAGGGTCTGCTCGTTCTTGTTCAATTTCTCCTGGGTGCATTGACAGTCTGGACAGGAAAAGGCGTTCACATTTCGACTGCACATGTTGCCGTAGGAGCATTACTGTTGGGGACAAGTGTAGCTCTCGCATTCTATTCGTACGGGCTGTTGAGAGGTAAAGAGAAGGTCGTTCAGCCGGCGTATTCTCCCTCCGGGCTGCGCACAAGCAGGGAGGCGTCAATAGCATGAGATCGAATATCGAGAACAATGGAACAATCGCAATCGAGCGATCGAAGGTTGCCGATTACATCACACTGACGAAACCGGAATTGACATTCCTTTCAGTCGTGACAGCGTTGGGAGGCTTCTATCTCGGAGTTGCCGGTTCCCTTCCGATTGGAACACTGCTGCACACACTGTTCGGGACGTTACTTGTCGGTGGGGGAGCGGGCGCTCTGAATCAGTATATTGAGCGGGAGTATGACGCTATGATGCGGCGGACGGAGAATCGTCCACTCCCGTCCGGAAGGCTGAGCCCGACGGAAGTCGTCCTGTTCGGCAGCCTTCTTTCGATTGCAGGTGTCGTTGAGTTGACGGTTTTTGCAAACCCGCTAAGCGGATTTCTTGCAATTGTTACTCTTGTAACATATCTGTTTCTGTACACGCCCCTGAAACGGATTTCGTGGGTTTCGACAATCGTGGGAGGGATTCCGGGGGCGCTTCCTCCAATGATCGGCTGGGCTGCAGCACGCAATGAAATTACGATTGAAGCGTGGATTCTGTTCGGCATTCTGTTCTTCTGGCAGATGCCGCATTTTTTCTCGCTGGCTTGGATGTACCGCAAGGACTATGAGCGTGCCGGGTACCCGATGCTTACGGTACTGGATGCTGAAGGGAAGCAAACAAGCCGCCAGATTCTTCTGTTCTGTGTCGGCTTGATACCTGTGTCGCTGATGCTCACGCTCTATGGCGGGTTGGGTATCGTTTATTTTGCAGGAGCCTTGGTGACCGGCGGGGTATTTTTGTACTTCGGCATTGAGCTTCTGAAGACAAAATCGAACAAGGCGGCACGAAAGATGTTCTTCGCCTCTCTGGTTTACCTTCCGGTCCTTCTCGCGTTTATGGTGATTGATAGGATCTGATGGCGTTAACTGATCTTCCTCTTGTCAATGCGCTTTTGAACACGACCAGTACGGTGTTTCTCGTTCTCGGCTATTACTACATCCGGAGAAGGAAGAAAACGCTGCACAAAAGGGCAATGATTGCCGCGCTCACAACGTCGGGGTTGTTTCTGGCTTCATATCTCATCTACCACTATAATGTCGGTTCGGTCAGATTCACGGAGCAGGGGACTGTAAGAATGATTTATTTCGCCATCCTCATTTCCCATACTATTCTCGCAATGGTGGTTCCGCCGCTTGCGATTGTGACCTTGGTGAAAGCCCTGCGTGAACGATTCGACAAGCACAAACAAATCGCTCGCTGGACCCTTCCGATATGGTTGTATGTCTCAGCCACAGGTGTCGCCATTTATCTCATGCTCTACCAATTGTATCCCCCGACAGGGTGACGATCGTTCCCACCGTCATTCCGTGAATACCATCTTGTAATACCTTCCATCGTTGTTTATATTCGATGAGAATATCAAAGGGGGAATTCTTGCAGTACAAGGCGGGATTCCCCTTTTTTCTGATGCGGAACACGAACAAGAACTTCCAGTATGAGTCATCGGTTTCTGGTAATACTAGCTGTATTCTTAACCTTTCTTTCGAGTTGTGATACAGGCCTGACGCCTCTCAATGAGCCGTCCGGTTTTCGGGGAGTTGTCAGGTTCAAGAATTGGCCTTCTCCCGATAGTGTTCGCGAGTTGCGCATCGTCGCATTTGAATCTTACCCGACCGACAGTTCGGGCATCATACCGGCACTCCTGGCAGGAACCGCTGCCGTCTATCCTGAACTTGAACGGCGGCTCCCGACATTTGTTGACAGCATCGAATACGAGTTCACGACAAAGAACGGTCTCAATCTTCAGCTACGAAACTACGTGTACATTATCCTTGCTCAACAGTACGGCCCGAACGTGTTCACGGACTGGCGGCCCGCCGGTGTTTATGCGGTTCGCCCCGGCTCGTTCGAGCCCGCGCCGCTGAGGGTATTGCTCCACCGCATTGCCCCAAATATTGACATCGATGTCGACTTCAACAATCCTCCTCCGAGACCGTGGCGATGAGACTTCTTGTTCTGCTTCTCTTTCTCTCCACGGCATATGAATGTGTCGCCGCCAGCTCTCTTGCTGGTCGTGTGATGGTTGAGAAGAGTGATGAGCCGCTTGCGGGCGTAAACGTCAGGATGATGGGAACGAACAAGGGAACTGTTACTGATGCATACGGGGAATTTCGCATTGGTGACATTTCGCCCGGCACGTATACTGTTGGGTTCTCCATGATTGGCTTTCAGAGAGTTACCACGAAAGTCGATGTGGTTGAGGGGGAGGAGGCGTTCGTGCAGGTTCGCATGAAGGAAACCCCGGTCCAGGCCGGGCAGGTCGTAGTCACGGCAAGCAAGCGCGAACAATCCCTGCAGGATGTTCCGGTGAGTATCTCGGTTCTCGATGCAACACAGATCAGCTATCGAAACGCCGTTTCTCTTGATGAAGCCCTGAGATATGTCCCCGGCGTGAACATGACAGGCCCCCAGATCAACATCCGCGGCTCAAGCGGATACAGTCTTGGTGCCGGAAGTCGTGTCTTGATGTTGCTTGATGGAATTCCCTTTATCGCCGGCGACACGGGCGAGTTGATTTTTGAAGCGATTCCTGCCGGTCACGTTGACAGGATTGAGGTTGTCAAGGGGGCAAGCTCGGCGCTGTACGGTTCGAATGCGTTAGGCGGAGTTATCAACGTCATAACGAAGCCAATCACGTCAATTTCCGAGACATACATACGGATGTACGGTGGACTGTACAACAGGCCGACATTCGAGCAGTGGAAGTGGTCTGATACGAAGCGCTATCTTCACGGCCAATCCGCCGGAATGTCGCAACGCTTCGGGGATTTTGGAATGTCAGCCTTCGTCTCGCGTCAGCTTGATGACGGGTATCGGGAGAATGACTCCCGCCGCCGCTACAACGTGTTTCTGAAGGCCCGGCATGAACTCACCCCGTCGAGTTCCTTAACACTGAATGCCGGCTTCCTGCATCAATTCAGCGGCCAGTTCCTTTTTTGGCGCAGCCTTGACTCGGCGCTTATTCCACCACTCAGAAATCAAACAGACAATCTGAAATCAACCCGGTATTATGTAAGCGGTCTATTCAATACGATACTTTCCGACAATCTGCTCATCACAGCCAAGGCAATGTGGGCACACAACCTCTGGGGGTTTCAACAGATGGGAGATGCGGAGCGAACCGAATCGAAATCCGACGGTATGAGAGCCGAAATCTCCGCCCGGGTCACGCTTGGCGACCATCATACGGTGACAGCAGGAATTGACGGCAATCTCGACGTGATTGGCGGTGCGATGTTTGAAAGCAGAACAATCGGCGGACTTGCATTGTATGCCCAAGATGAGATAGCGATGTCCGAGATGGTAAGTCTGACCCTCGGGGCCCGGTTTGACTTGCAATCTGTTGGCCTCACCGAGCGGAGTCTGCAATTCAATCCGAAGTCTGCAATAGTGTATACTGTGGCGGAGGGAACCTCGCTACGAGCTTCATTCGGACGGGGATTCAGGGTTCCATCGGTGGCGGAAGCATTCATCGCAGCCGGAGGGGGCTTCGTGCGGGGAGTGCCGAACACAGACCTGAAACCGGAGAGAAGTACGTCATACGAAGTGGGGATTACGCATGAGTTGTTCGACCGTGGGTCAATTGATGTGGCAGCGTTCCGATCTGATTACGAGAACCTGATAGAGCCCGGACTAATCATCGCTGAACAAAACCTCAATGTTCAATGGCGGAATGTGACATCGGCGAGAGTACAGGGCGTTGAGACGGCCCTGAAGTTGGGATTCTTCGAGGATAACCTCATCTACTCGCTCGGATATACGTACGTCTATCCCGAGGACAGAACGAAGAAGGATGTTCTCAAGTACCGGCCAAGACATCTGTTGTATACAAACGCGATGATGCGTTTTGACTGGTTGACCCTCGGCGGCGATTTCCGCTTTGTCAGCCGGGCAGACCGGATTGACAATGAGCTTGTTGAAACGGGAATTGTTCCTGATGGCGATGAGCGGACTGATATCCTCGTAGCGGATTTCCGGCTCAGTGCCGATGTCTCTTTCGGCAACGCTCTCCTCATTGCCACCCTGAACGTGAAGAACGCCTTCCAGCGAAACTACGTTGAACTGATCGGGAATATGATGCCTCCGCGTACGTACCTTCTGTCGCTTGAGGCGAGATTCTGAGGGATAGCAAAGAGGGAGGGTACAGGGTCAGATACGATCGATAGTTGCTGCAACAAGCGTCGAGAACACCTTCTTCACACGATTCCCCACTTCCGTCACTTCGGCGTGCGAAAGTTTCGACGTGCCTATGCCCGTTGCAAGATTCGTGATGCACGAGATGCCGAGAACCTCCATCCCCATCGAAGAAGCCAAGGAAGCTTCAAACACCGTTGACATCCCCACAGCGTCGGCGCCGATTCGGGAAAGCATCTCGACTTCGGCGGCCGTTTCATACGTTGGTCCTTTCAGACCGGCGTACACTCCTTTCCGGACAGAAATTCCGTTTGCAGATGCCGCCTCTTCCGCCTTGCGAATGAGATTCGAGGAATAGACAGAGCCGCCCACGCCTTTGTACGAAGCAGAATGCGGCGGGCTCCATGGCTTTAATGTCAGATTGATCTGATCGGTCAGAATCATCAAATCGCCTGCATTGTACGTCCTGTTGATTCCGCCGGCGGCGTTAGTGACAATCAATGTTCTGATCCCCAAGGCATGTGCTACTCGGATAGGGTAGAGGACGGTTTCGAGGCTTCGCGATTCGTAGAAATGGGTTCTTCCCTGAAATGCGAGAATCGGCTTCTTGTTCAGGGCGGCAAAAACGAGTCTCCCCTTGTGTCCTTCAATTGTTGAGATCGGATAATGGGGAATTGCAGATGTGGAAATCACCGTGCGTTCAGGGAGTGCGTCGGCAAAATCGCCCAAGCCGGAACCAAGAATTATCCCGATTACGGGAGCAAGAGCGATGTGCTCCCGGATGTAGGCAACCGACTGTTCAACCGGAGCTTTCGTCATGACGCAAAGAACATTCCTGCAATCGTGGCAGTCATGAGGTTTGCCAGCGTTCCGCCCAATACGGCTCGGAATCCGAGTGACGCGAGGTCTTTGCGGCGTTCAGGCGCTAACGGACTGATACCGCCGATCTGTATTGCAATGGAAGAGAAGTTTGCAAAGCCGCAAAGGGCGAAAGTTGCCATCATAATGGCTTTATCCGAATAGATCTTACCTGCTGCTATCATTGAAGATAGGTCGAGATAACCAACAAATTCATTCAGTACCACCTTCGTGCCGATAAGTGAGCCAACCTGCAGGGCATCCTGCCAGGGAACACCGATGGCAACGGCAAGGAATCGAAGGATCAAGCCGAAGAGCAGTTGGAGAGAAAGCGGCTGCCCGTAATGTTCCTGAAGTGTTTGGTTGAGACCGGTCATATCGCCAATTCCCATCAGGAGATAGTTAATGAGGGCAATGAGCGCTATGAAGGCGAGGAGCATAGCCCCGACATTCAGAGCGAGTTTCAGCCCGTCCGATGCTCCGGCAGCGGCAGCCTCAACCATGTTTGAGGCATTCTTCTCGATCTTGACTCTAACAGTACCCTTTGTTTCCGGATCACTGGTTTCAGGAAACAGGATCTTGGAAATTGCAAGTCCTGCCGGGGCGGCCATGATGCTGGCAGCAAGCAATTGTGCTGCAAATTTTGCCTGTCCCTCGGCAACTTCAAGGCCATGAGCTTGGGCGTAGGAATACCCGAGCATTTGAACGTATGCGGCTAAAACGCCTCCGGCTATGGTGCACATTCCTCCCACCATAATCGTGAGAAGTTCGGATTTCGTCATTCCTTTGAGGAACGGGCGAATCATCAGCGGGGCCTCGGTTTGACCAACGAAGATGTTGGCGGTGCCCGACAGTGACTCCGCTCCGCTCGTTCCCATAACTCGAGCCATTACCCAAGCCATCGCTTGAACGATACGCTGCATAATCCCTAAATAATAAAGGAGTGACATCAATGAGGCAAAGAAGATTATTGTCGGGAGAACTTGGAATGCGAAGAAGAAGCCGAGGGAGTCCTGGGCACCCGGACTGCTGGCAAGGTTGCCGAAAACGAACTTAGCCCCGTCCGTTGTGAAGCCCAAGATCGTCACGAAACCGACGCTGAGCCACTCAAAGAAGAGTCTTGGCCAGCCGAGGGGAGAGAAATAGACGGAAAGCTCCGTGCCCTTCAGCATCAGCACAGCAAAGAGTATCTGGAGCACGAACCCCGAAAGAACCAGCCGCCAATTGATCCGGCGTTTGTTATTTGAAACGAGAAAGGCAATGCCAACCAGAACAAGAAGGCCAAATACCCCGTTAAGGAATGACATGATAGTCATAAGAGCTCCAGAGTAGTGTAGATGAAGGTCAGGTGCCCGGTACGAAGCACTTGCGGCACCGTGCCTCATAGGAATCGGTAGCGCCGACCAGAACGCGCTCGCTTGAAGCAGTTGTTCGCTGCGTCCTGTCTGCGGGATTCCCGCAAACGACACAGATGGCAAGCGTTTTCGTAATATACTCGGCAACAGAAAGCAACTGAGGCATCGGCTCGAAGGGCTTCCCGCGATAATCCTGATCGAGGCCGGCAATGACAACGCGTTTGCCCCTATTCGCCAAGCGCTCGGCTACATCCACCAATCCAACATCAAAGAACTGGCCTTCGTCAATTCCGATAACTTGTGCTTCTGCTGCAAGTTGCTCAACATCAGCTGAACCATCCACCACCATTGATTTGAGTTTGGCCTCGCTATGAGAAACAATGTGGTCTGAACTGTACCTGTTGTCGATTTTCGGTTTGAAGACGAGGACGTTCTGTTTTGCGATCTGCGCTCGACGCAGCCTGCGAATCAACTCTTCGGTTTTGCCGCTGAACATACAGCCGACTATCACCTCAATCCAGCCGATGCCCTTCGGTGAGTCGTGAATTGTTGGAATGCTCATGAAGTCTTCTTTTTCGCTTTTGTGAAGCTCCGTGCTCCGAACGGGTAGGGGAACAGCTGGCTCATCTTGAGGACCTTGATATCGCCGTTCTTTCTGCTCATGACGAAGTCAATATCGCCGGCAAGATCCACGATAACTTGCCGGCATGCGCCACACGGCGGCGTGAAATCGGGTTCGTCGGTTGCTACGGCGATAGCCGTGAATTTGCGTTCCCCTTCCGAGAACGCTTTGAAAAGGGCGGTACGCTCACCGCAAAGAGTAAGCGCAAATGTACTGATTTCGATATTGCAACCCGTGTACACTTTGCCATTTGCCGCGAGGAGTGCTGCCCCTACTTTGAATCGGGAATACGGTGAGTGGGAGTGTTTGCGTGCGCGTGCAGCCCGTTTGGCGAGCGCTTTGTAGTTCATGGTTGCCTTTGTGATTGGCAAAAATATATTCAATGCGAGCTATAGATGCAACAAACCAACGATGCCCTACAGCTGCGGAGGATAGGGAACAAGCGTGATCTTCGTAATCTCAGGAGGGCAATTGAGTCGGATAGGAAGGCCCACGGTGCCGATGCCCCGGTTGACGTACATGTGCGTGTTGCCGATCTTGTACTTTCCGGCCACGTATTGTGATGCAAGAGAGGCGGGAGCAATGACCATCCTTCCAAAACTCGCCAGAACAACCTGCCCGCCATGCGTATGCCCGCTGAGCACGAGATCGATATTGCGATCGGCCGCCTGTTGCAGATAGTACGGCCTGTGAATCATCAACACTTTCGGAATGTCGAGGGAAGCATTCTTGAGTGCAATACCGATTCTCTCATCCGAGCGGAATGCCGAGCCGATGTCATCGATGCCGAGCAAGTACAGCTGTCCGCCATTCTTGTTGACGAGAACCCTGTCGTTGCGCAGCAGCTTGACGCCGCAATCATCAATGATCTTTGCTACGGTGTCGGGTTGGCGGGTGAAGAAGTCGTGATTTCCCAGGACACCGAATACTCCGTGCGGGGCCCGCAACTCGCTGAACGCTTCGGCGAACGGATACGCTTCTTCAACCAGGCTGTTGACGAGATCTCCTGTCACAACTATCATGTCGCTGTGCAGAGCGTTCGCTGCCGCGACGTACTCATCCATCTCCGGTTTGCGCATGTTAACACTGGAATGAATATCGCTCAGCATCGTGATCGTGAAGCCGTGAAGCTGGGGAGGCAGATTGCGAATCGGGAACATGGTTTTGACGATCTCGTGCCTGTGCTTCCCGATGAACATCCCGTATGCGCTGGCGCCGAACGATGCGGCAGTCAGCGTGTACATACCCCGACGGATAAAGGTACGTCGGGAGGCGTCAAACGTTTGAAATGCCGGGCGCGCCTGCAGCGCATCAACAGTCTCCTTCACAGGCTTGATGAACTGTAACCCCCTGCCCGCAAGCTTGAAAGGCAACTTCACAATCAAGGAGATAAGAAGAATGAGGCCGATGAACAGCGTTGATCCATGCCAAATGAAGAAGGGATACGCAGCAAAATAACGGAACCACGTTGAGTACTCACTCGGGCGCGGGCGAACAACAAGAACGTAGATCAGGGCAATGTTGAAGGCAATAAACAAGCCGGCTGCAACCCAATGTTGCCATTTGGCGTCGGGGAATTTCTGCTTGATCCAGTTCCTCGTGCGAATGTACAATAACAACTGAATTGACAGCAGAAGAGTCGGTATTACATATCTGAACACGGCTATTCCTTCTCGAACTTGCGAAATATCAACATGGCTCAATATACGTATTTCTGTAAACGCCGAAAAGGTGAATTCAGTTCACACCGGGGAGGGTATTTTGGGGAGGAGGGGAGAAATATGCAGTGGAGTGAGGCTACTGCCCTCTTCGTTGGAAGACAATAACATAGAAGTCGCCCAATCCGTGCAGGCTGGAATTGGAGGGCAGTGAGTCATCCAGACTTTCGAGGATGCGGATGCCTCGTCCGAGCATCTTTCTTGCCGGCAACGCGGAAGGAGGAGGCGTGAGAATGTTCAATCCCTTCACAGAAACAACATTGAACTGCCGTTGAAATGCCCGCTCGATCTCATCCGGCGAGTAGTACCGCATCCAGACACGTTCACCGTTCAGGTTCGCCAGCACACCATCCGGCGACCGGCGTTGAAATGCTTTTTTCCACTTGCCGCGGAGGAGGTATGACGCGGTTTCCCAGAGGCAGGTCTTCGACATCACATTCAACACAACATATCCGCCCGGACGCACAAGACGGGCGAGGTCACCTGCAATCTGATCCAGCCTATTCGTCATGTTGAGTCCGCCGAGATTGGAATACGCCCCGTCGAACTGTCTTCCATTCAGCGCATACAAGCGCTGGAATGAAAGCTGCATTGGTGTAACAAGCGTGCGAATCGCGGTCCCGTACAGCTTTCGCTGCACTTCTTCTATCATCTCGGCAGAACCGTCGGTGGCAAGAACCCGAATTCCGGCAGAGGCCAGCTCCATTGCGTCGTCGCCTGTTCCGCAATTCAGATCAAGCAATGTGTCGCCCGGACGGAAATGCCGGTAGTAGATGTTCCAGACAATGCGACGTATACGACGCGTGGCCGGATATGATTCCGCATTCCGGTTTGCGGGGTCAACTTGTGCGCTGTAGGTGAACCCCCGCTGAACGATTGTGTGCGACATCAGGTTCGAGGAAGATTGTGAGAATCCCGTGGACAGAAATGGTACACCACTGCTATTCCGGTTACCGGTCGAACTCTTGTACGTATGATGTTGTGTTCAGGTGCCGTCGGATGAAACGCAGGTACTTCTGTGATGCTACATCTACCGATTACTTGTCGTCATAGGTTGCGATGGGGGAACTGCGAGTCCAATATCGCAAGTTTGATCACGGAAAGCAAGTGTATTTCTTGAAGATGGGCGGGCATTTCAGTATATTTTGGCAGATGAACGCAAGGATTAAAGAATTTCTAGACACCGCCGTCAGGCCATTTCTCACACGTGCCTGGCAGAGACTCAAGCCCTACGCCTCACGCTTCGGGCGTTTGCTGCGGGCGTTTTTCCTCAGCAAAAGGTTCCTGGTAGCCATGATGAGCCTTATTGCCGCATTTCTTCTTCTCAACTATGTCGTGATGCCCTGGTATGTATATCACGGCGGAACGTTGTCTGTGCCGGATGTAACGATGATGCAATACGAGGAAGCGCTGAAGGTTCTGGATGATGCGGGCCTGGTCGGGATTGAGGGAGATAGGGTACTCGACAACGCGCATCCAATCGGGGGTGTGATTACGCAAAACCCTGCTCCCGGCTCGATTGTGAAGTATGGCAGACATGTGTACCTGACAGTGTGCGGTGGTGAAGTACAGGTACTTGTACCGCAGTTACGGGGAAGATCGTTGCGGGATGCGCGCTTTGCGTTGGAACGGGACGGCCTTGTGTTGGGTGACATCGAGTATGCCGCCTCGAATCAGAGCCCCGAAAACACGATCATATCACAATCAATCACGCATGCTGCAAGAGTGAAGAGGGGAACGATTGTCGGCGTAGTTGTCAGTGCAGGGAAGCCCGATCGTTCAGTTGAAATCCCCAATCTCTTCGGAAAGTCAATATCTGAAGCGATAAAACTCCTTGCGAGATATGGACTTAAAGTCGGGAATATTACGTACCAGGTGAATATTGAACTTCTTCCCAACACAATTGTTGATCAGTACCCGCAAGCGGGCGCAGCCGCTGATAGCGGAAAGACAGTCGACCTGTTTGTCGTCAAGGCGGGAATTTTACAGGACGAACACTGAATGGTAAAAATAGCCCCCTCATTGCTTTCGGCGGATTTCGCCGACCTGCAGAACCAGATTGCCGCCGCGGAGCAGGCCGGAGCAGATTGGCTTCATCTCGATATTATGGATGGCCACTTCGTTCCGAACATCTCGTTCGGGCCGCCTGTCATTAAGGCGCTCCGCAAGCACACAAAGCTGCCGTTCGACACTCACCTGATGATCGAAAATCCCGACCGCTATCTTGAGGCGTTCCACGCCGCCGGTGCGAATATCCTGACTGTGCATTACGAAGCATGCACACATCTGCACAGAACAATCAGCCGCATACAGGAACTCGGCATGAAGGCCGGAGTCTCCATCAATCCAGGCACGCCTGTGAACGCTCTGAGCGAGATTCTGCCGTATGTTGACCTCGTTCTCATTATGTCCGTAAATCCCGGTTTCGGCGGTCAGAAGTTCATTTCCACGTCAACTGAAAAATTGCGCCAATCTGCCGATATTATCAAGCAGAGGAAGCCGGAAATTCACCTTGAGGTGGACGGAGGGATCGATGATACGACTGCCGCGGCAGTTGTGAAAGCGGGGGCGAATGTTCTCGTTGCCGGAAACTACATTTTCGGGCAGGGGAATATCGCAGGGTCGATTGCCACACTGAGGAGAATTTCAGGTTGATTGTTGTTGATTGATGGTTGATTGGCTATAGCTTTCCGGTTTTCATTTCTTATTCTGCATTTCAAAGAGACCCGCCTTTCTGTGCACTGCGTCATACTCACGGGCACGTTCCGGTAGTATCCTTACCTGAGGATGAGGGAAGTACGGAGGTTCCTCGAAGGATCGTCGAAGGATGCCCGAAGGATGGATGCGCCGGCTGTATCTCTGCAGTCAAGCGGCACTGGTTGAACGATGGCGGCATTTGAATCTTATCAAAAGCGAGACTGGGGTCTCGCTCTACACATAACGGAGGGGGTTATGGCACGTATTGAACTGAATCCGGCTTTTGAGGCCATCCGCGGTAGCATCGGCGGGTTGGTGATAAAACGGTACGGCAACAAGCTTGTGCTTTCGCAGAAGCCTGTTTTCCGGAACAGGAAGTTCAGCAAGGCGCAGAAGAAGAACCAGGAGGCATTCGGGGAGGCGACGAGGTACGCCAACAACCTGCTCCGCGATCCCGAGCAGCGAAAGCCGTTTGAGAAACTTGCTGCGCAGTCCGGAAGGACTGTACGGGGGCTGATGATTGCGGAGTACATGCGGGCAAACCCGGCGAAATAGTAAACGGCAAATTCCAAATCCCAGGCGTGCCACCCCTCTGCCCAACGCTGCAAGCCTGCGCGCTACATTGGTTGAGCAGGGGTAGACAAAATCCGAGGTTCACGCATTCCCCTCTGTGTAGTGGCACGAGCGAGAACGAGAGGGGAAACGAAGGGGTGTGTTTCATTCGCGCTTTGAACACACCCCGTCCCGACTGCCGCCAAACAGATGGCGGACAGGTCGTCGGGACACCCCGACTACGCCAAGAAGCGCTCCGTCGGGGCAAGCCCTCTCCCCGGCACACATGCCTGCACACAGAGGGAGTAGATAATGTTGCAAGTGATGTTTGAAATAGCTAAGATGTAAACAGTTGACCTCCCCGGTCAACCGGATCCCTTGCGGACTCACATGTTCAGGGCATGTGAAATGGGAAAAGAACCAGGGTTTACCTCACACTGGTTTAGTGTGGACTGTTCTTCATTGTGAATCCCGTGCATTGTGCATCCAACTTGAATGGTTCCTTCGGACCACTGAGGGAGATGACTGTCTTCGAACTGATTCTGAAGGCTGAGAGCTGAAATCCCGCCGCGGTAGTGATAGCTTAGGGTTCTGTACGGGTTCCACGAAGGTAACGGCATACGGAGGTTTGCATACTTCCCGAGTAACTTGTACATGCAAATTAGAGGAGATACGTCACATGAAACACGCCCAATCTACCCGCAATTCCTTTACGTTGAGATTCACACTCCGCATTCTCGTGGTGATGACGGGGTTACTCATTCCTGTTGTAGTTGCAGCACAGATTACCAATCCCCGATTCGACAGTCATTTCTCAGTGGAGTCAGTGTCGGGCCATGAACGAGCCGATGGAAGGTGGTTGCCGCCGCGTCTGCGCGATGCAGTGCATGGAACGGACAGACAACAGACAACGTTCGAGAATTTCCATCGTACCGACTCAGTCGTTGCGACGTGGATAAGGCAGTATTCATCCCGCCTTGTCCCGGGTGACGACGTCGCCTACAACATCGCTACTGACAAGGACGGCAACATTTACGTGAACGGCTATTGTCAGAATGCAGAGCGCGGAAGGGACTACATCACCCTAAAATACGATTCATCAGGAACGGAGCTTTGGCGCGCATTGTATAACGGCACGGGTAATTCAGAGGACCGTGCGTATGCGCTTGCGGTTGATACGCTCGGCAATGTTTATGTGACCGGAGCAAGCTATGGTTCAAGTTCCCTGTATGACTTTGCTACAGTCAAGTACAACCGCTTTGGTGTACAGCAATGGGAGGCACGATACAACGGACCCGGCAATAGCGATGACAGGGCGAATGCGATTGCTGTCGACACCGAAGGAGGTGTTTACGTTCTTGGTGAAAGCCGTGGTTCGGGAACAGGTTTGGATATTACCGTGGTGAAATACAACAGCGCAGGCACTGAAGAATGGGTTACCCGGTACAATGGACCGGGAAACATGAACGATTACGGCAGCGCGATCGCCGTTGATGTTGACAGGAATGTGTACGTAACGGGCACAAGCACAGGCGACGGGACACAGTTCGACTATGCAACAATCAAATATAACAGCACGGGAGTAGAGCAGTGGCTCTCCGTATACAATGGCCCCGGAAATGCAATTGACGATGCCCTTGCGCTTTACATTGCTAACGGCGACGTGTATGTAACAGGTATGAGTGTTGGTGCGGGAACGTATAACGATATCGCTACCATCAAGTACAATGGCGCCGGAGTGCAGCAGTGGGTTGCACGGTATAACAGGGAAGGATACTCAGACGACAAAGCAAATGCCATTGCAGTTGATTCCAACCGTAATGTGTACGTGACGGGTTCAAGCCGCGTGTCGGGCTCATTCAATGACTACACAACCATCAAGTACGATAGTTTGGGTATCCAACAATGGGTTGCCCTTTATGACGGCCCGCGAGGTTATTATGATGAAGCGTATGCCATTGCAGTCGACACGGGAGGCAATGTGTATGTGACGGGATATTGTGATGGACCTGACACTTCATGGGATTACGCGACAATCAAATATAACACTGCCGGAAACCAGCAATGGGTTGTCCGTTACAGTGATGTCTCTCGCTCGGATGAAGTTGCCAATGCGCTTACAGTTCGCGGGAACGGAAGCGTGTATGTTACCGGATGGAGCGGGGATGATATTGTCACTGTGGTGTACGATCACACTTCGGGCGCCGAGAAGATGGTCATCCGAAGTGACGGTCCCGGAAACTCCGTTGATCGTGCACTGGCTATGGCCATTGATTCCAGCGGCAATGCGTACGTGGCTGGTTCAAGTGCCGGGCCCAACGGGTTTTCTGATTATGTGACAATCAAATACCGCAGTGACGGGACTGAAGACTGGGTTGCCCGCTACAATGGACCGAGTGATTCCATTGATATTGCAAATGCTATCGGTGTGGATCGGCAAGGAAATGTATATGTCACCGGAACAAGCGGGGGTGTCGGTACCTCGACGGATATCGCAACCGTGAAGTACAACAGCGCAGGAGTGCAACAATGGGTTG